>DATLWH010000272.1:0-6617 GCA_035576505.1 Thermoanaerobaculia bacterium
ATCATCTACTTCAAGTTCATGCCCGACTACGGCGACAAGTACGCCGCCCGCGAGATCAACGCCTTGCGCGAGAAAGGAGCACCCGAGGCGGCCATCGCGGCGAAGAAGAAAGAGATGGAGAAGATGAAGGCGTTGCTCAACAACCCGCTGAGCAACGCCGCGATGACCTTCCTCGAGCCCTTCCCGGTCGGACTGATCGTGACGCTGGTGTCGGCGGCGATCCTGCGAAAGCGGACTCCGGCGCTGCCCGCCGGTGTGGCGCAGGTCGCTTAGGCCGGCACGGCCGGCAGCGTTGATTGCCCAAGGCTCGGCCAAACAATGGCGCACCGAACGTTCTGCTGCGCAGGCTCCTGGGATGCTGCGAGTTGGCCTCTACTCGAGGTCCTCGCTCTCGCCGGCGCCAACCTGAGGCCGAGTGAGGATTCGCGGTAGTGGTTCCAGTAAACTGAGCCACTACCGGATTCCCACGCAACTGGAGGATGCCAATGATTCGTGCAATTCTCTCGTCCGCACTCGGGCTGTGCCTCGTTGCCGTCACGCTTTTCGCGGCTCAGGATGCCGGAAGCGCCAGCGGCCAGGGCACGATCGACCGGCTCAGCTGGGTGAAAGACGCGAAGGAACCCACGGTCGAGAAGGTAGCCTTCGCTCCTCGGTACTCCTACGCGTACCGCGAAGGCACCGGCAGCACCGCGATGACGTGGCTCGTTCTCACCGAGCAACCGCCGCCGCTCGAGGCCTGGGCTCGTGCGAAGGATCGAGCCGAGGCGCGCCGGCTCTGGAGCGAGAAAGAGAAGGCTTCGTTCATCGCCGTGCAACTGAACGCCCAGGGGGGAGTCGAGCTCATTTTCCTGTGTCCCGGCAACGGCAACGTCAACACCGAAATGGTGAGCACCATCAACGGTCTCGCGAGCGTCGTCGTCACCATCACCGCCCGCGATGACGGTAGATTGAAGGGCACCCTGAGCTGTGGAGAAGGTGCCTGCGACGATCCCCCGGTCTACTGCACGAAGAAAGGCGATTACGTCTTCGACGCTCCGCTGCTCCCTGGAGGTTGACGCAGATTGGCGATGTTGGTGAGCTGGTCGAGCGCCTGCGACTCGACCTGTCCGATCGGTGCCAGATCTTCACCGGCACCCTTTCTTTCTTCACTTCATCGAGGATGGGCACGACTCGCACTCCTTACCGATGATGTTAGGACGCTTTGGAACCGCCGCGCAGCAGGCGATCTTTCACGTTTGCGCTGCCGTCACTTCTTCGCAACGCTGGAGGCGCGACCACTCGCGGAGTGGGGGGTCAGGTTACTTTGAAGAGACCGAAGGACGCGACCTGCCTTTCTACGGTTCACGGAGCTGACGGACGACGGACGTCGATCGTGTAGGTCGCGACCTGTTCTCGTGCGTTGCCGCGCAGGCCGTACGCGATCACCTGGTACGTTCCGGCCGGGAGCTCGCGGGACGGGACCTCGATATTGAAGCTGTTGCTGTTCGTCGCGCGTAGCGGCTCGCTCGACCAGACGCGCTCGTGCGACTCGCTGCGGACCAGCTCGAGACGATACGTTTCGTAATCGGTCGGACCGATGAGCGACACGACGAACAGGACCGAATCGCCCGTGGGTGTGATCGCGGGCTGCGGCTGTTCCGCCACGCCTCGGCGGCCGTCGGGCGTGAGGATGGCCGCCTCCGGCAGGACGTGTGGCCGCAGCAGTTCCGTGTGCGTGTGCCATAGCATTCCGCCGAAGACGATCGCCACAGTCGCGGCGATAGCGGCAAAGCCACGCCAGAACTGCAGCACTCGCGCGCCGTCGCCGTCAGCGCGGTTGCCGGCGCGGAAAGCGTTCCATTGACGGTCGATGACCTCGTCCGGGAGGTCCGCGTCGTCTGACGGGAACGGCGTGGTGTACGCGCGGGCGAGCTCGGGATAGGCAATGAGCAGTTGCTGCACGCGTTTGGCATCTTCCTGGGAGAGCTCGCCGCGCTCGTACGCGAGGAGCTCGTCGACAGTCGGCGGCTCGCCCAGTTTCGCCCGGTCGTCGGCGATTAACGCGTCGCGAACGGCGTTCCAATCGGATCGGTTCATCATGGTTTTTCTCCAAGCTGCTGGCGGAGGTCTCTCTTCGCGTCGCGCAGCCGCGATTTCACGGCATCGATGGAGATGCCAAGGATCTTTGCGGTTTCGTCGTATTGAAAGCCCTGGATACGAAGGCGTAGGCACTCGCGTTGGCCCTGCGGCAGCGATGCTATGGCCGTGCGAAGTCGCGACAACCGCGCCTTTTCGGCCTCGCGATCGGCGTAGTCGGGCTCCGCGGGCGCGGCCGGCTCGGCAAACAGCAATTCAGGATCGTCGATCTCGACCATCGGCGCGCTGCGCTTCTGCGCCTTGCGCGCGCGGACGCGGTTGAGGAGGATGGTCTTTGCGATCGTGGCCAGGAACGGCCACGGGTCGTCGTTGCGTATTTGATCCATCCGTTCAAGGAGCCGCTTGAATGTGTCTTGTGAAAGGTCGTGCGCTTCGTCATCCGAGATGCTGTTCGTCCTGAAATAGCGCCATATGCGCGCGTAGTGCTTCCGGTAGATCGCCTCGAAGCGCTCGTCGTAAGGGCCGTTGCCGTCTACAATCATGATCCGTCGCTCTTATCCGTCACTTCGTATGATCCGCTCATCGTGAAAGCCCTCACTGCCTCCGTTGCGTTGCTGCTGTTCGTTGGCGCTTGCCATCATGAAGACACCGGCGCCGGCGGCATGTGGGGGCGAGCGGTCGAGCCGCGGTTGACGACGACGCGCTCATGGCACTCGTGCATACGGAAATTATCGCCTGGCCACGTTGTCGTCGACGCACAATGCGAAGCCGCGCCGATGCTCTTCGGCCGCTGCGACGACGTGATCGATTCGCGTCAGGAGGCGGATCGGCTGCTGGTGTCGCTTCCTCAATGCACCGACGAGGCCATCGCGGCCCTGGAGAACCTCGCGCGCGCGGACGCGGCGGCGATGAGCGATCTGGCGGGTGCCTACTACGTGCGCGCGCAACGGAACGACGCTCCGGCGGATCTGCTGCACGCCTTGGATGCCGCACAACGCGCCACGGCCATGAAGCCGCAGCCTGGCGGCGCGAAATTCAATCTGGCGCTGATCCTCGAGGCATTGTCGCTCAATGCGGACGCGATCGACGCGTGGGAGCGCGCGGCGAATACTGAGGGAGGTCCATGGGCGGACGAGGCTCGTGTGCACCATGCGGCGCTCCTCCGCGCGGCCGCGCAGGACGGCGAACATCAGTGGGCGCACGTTCAGGCGCAGATCGATGCCGCCCTCGAGGCGCGCGACGTCAGTCAAACGCGGCGCCTCATTGGGGCGTTTCCGGCGACGTCGGAGAACCATTTCGAAGAGAACGTGCTCCCACAATGGGCGGCCGCGCCGTCGCCGCAGGAGGTCTCGCGCGTCAGGACCTTCGCGGAGGCACTCTCGCAATTCTTCAATGACCGCTATTTCGCCGACGTCGCCGCGGCAATCATCAATGCACATTCACCGGCGGTCGTCGACGCTTTAAAGCAGGGACACATTCTTTTTGCACGTGCCCGGGATGAGGACCGAAATCTCCGGCCTGCGACCGCCGCTCCGCTTTACGGCGATGCGGCCCGATTGCTGCGGCAGGCCGGGAGCCCTCAGTACCTGCTCGCCAGGATCGCCTACGCCGGACAGAACGCGTTTGTGACCACGAACTATGGCGCGGCGTTCAATCAGCTCGATGCTGTCGCGGCGGAGGCCCGTTCGCGGCGATATCCGTCCGTGATCGCGCGCGTGGAATTGAACCGCCTGAATGCGGATCAGTTTCTCGATCGCTACAACGAATTGTTCGCTGCATACGAAGGGGCGATGACTGCGTACCGAAGGAGCGGCGACTGGGAGGATCGTGCGGCGGCGGACGCGCGCGCCATCAGCGCGATGTCGGTGGTCGGTCTCAAGGATGCCGCGTGGCGCCAGGCTTTCTCGGCTGTAAGAGACACGCCGCGCGTGTTGAATCGGAAAACGTGGCACCTGCTCATCGGGGACACTGCCCGGGCCGCGCTCGACCTCGACCACCCCGAGGCTGCGCTGCGTTATCAAACGGTCTTGGTGGACAACGCAGCACACCTGGCGAATGCGCATCTCGCCATCGCCCTTCGCCAACGTGCCGCGATCGAGCTCAAGTTGCAGCGCTATGACGCCGCACGACGCGACGTCGACGCTGCCATTCGCGCGAGCGCTGAGGACGTGGACCCAAGCGTGCGCCTTGCATTGGAAGCGCGTCTCGCTGAGGTCGAGGGGGAGGCCGCATTGCACGTCGATCCGGGCGGTTCCATTGCGGCGCTCACGCATGCCATCGATCTCGCTTCGCACGCGGAGTACGCGACGTTCCGCGCCATGCTTTTTGCCGAGCGCGCCGAGGCGTTTCGCCGTATCGGACGTCCACCGGAAGCCGAGGCCGACATGCTCGAGGCCTTGAAACAGTTGCACGGCGAGGAAGAGCGGCTGCTGCGCGAGCGGCAGCCGGGCCGTTCGGACGACCTCTGGAATGTCTACTTCTCCCGTTTCGAGGAGACGTATGACCTGCTGATCCGGCAGTTGATCGGCGAAGGGCGGGTGGAGGAGGCATTCCGGCATGCCGAGCGCGCTCGCGCCTTCGAACCGCTCGACCTCGTCCGCAAGCTTCCTACGGCGCCGGCTGCGTTTCGCGAGCTCGCCGCGCAACCGGACAACCTCGACATCGCGAAGCTGAGGGGTTATCTGCCCCGGGGAACCTTCCTCATCGAATATCGCGTCTTCGATGACAGAACCTATGCGTGGATCGTCGGCCGCGACGTTTTCATCGGGCGATGGTTGGCGGCCAAGCGGCGCGACGTGAACCGCTGGACGACCGCATTGCAGGATGCGGCGCGCGCCAAGGACGCCTCTGCATTCGAAGCCGGACTCAATGCCCCGTATGACTCGCTGCTGAAAACGCCGCTCGACGTCATTCGCCACACGCCGGGCGGCACCGCCGCGAATATCGTCATCGTTCCGGATCGCGAGCTGCGCGGCATGCCGTTCGCCGCCTTGCGCGACCCGGATACGAAGAGATACCTCATTGAAGACCATGCACTGTCGATTTCCGGCAGCGCGCTCTTGTATGTCTTCGCGGTCCTGCGCGACTGGGACCTTGCCGCGCGCGACTCCTCCGCGCTGCTGATCGGCGACCCGGCGTTCGATCCGCAATCCATACTCGCCCGAGGACTGCAGCGGCTCCCGTTCGCGCAGAAGGAAGTCGAGCAAATCCACGCGTTCTATCCGCGTTCCGAGGTCTTGATCGGTGAGGCGGCAACGCCGCAGCAGTTCTTCCGTTTGGCGGGCGGCAACGCCCTCATCCACATCGCGGCGCACGCGATTGTCAATGGCGACGCCCCTTCTCAGTCATTCCTCTTATTGAACGGCGTGCTCAACGCCGAGGCGCTCATGAGAGAGCTGCATACCGACAAGACGCGACTCGTGGTGCTCGGCGCCTGCAGCAGTGCCGGAGGGTTGCCGGTCGGCGCGGAAGGCATTGCGCCTCTTGTTCGGCCGTTCATCGGCTCCAATGTTCCAGGCGTGATCGGCGCGCTCTGGGACATCGACGACGCCACAGCGTCCGCTCTTCTCGTGTCTTTCCATCGTCACTATCGACGGGGTGAAGGGGCGGCGGAGGCGCTCAGAGAAGCGCAACTCGAACTGCTCCGGGAGAACAACCCCGGCTTGAAGTCGGGACTCTCCTGGGCGCCGTTCCAGGTCATTGGCTACGCATCATCGCCCTTCGCGTCAGTAGGAGATATCACGAAGGAGAACCCACCTTGACGAGCTTCATTCTCAAAATCCTGTTCAGCGGTCTCATGGTCTTCACACCCAGCCAGGACGGCAAAGAAATGACCGTCCTCCTCCTCGCAGCCGACCACAGTCATCATCTCTCGGACGGCAGCGCACTCCAGCAGCACAACCCCCTCCTCATCGCGCGGGCCGGCTCTTGCAGCGGCGACTGCCCGACCCGCGACGGCGACGTCGCGCAGGTCATCTACGCCGATCAGTCGCTGGCGACGGCGCAGGACTCGCTCGAAGCCGCGGCCAGCGGCGGCGGTGCGTGGGCGCTTTCGGGTTCCGACGTCTCGCTGCAAAAGGCCAGCAGTGGCGATCCCGATCTGCCGGCGCTCTCATTCACGTCGACCGCGCGTGCCTTCAACAACGGTCAGCCGTCGCTCATCCCATCGACGTCCGCCGAGCGGGAAGACATCAGTTGGATCGCCGACCTCAAACAGATCTGCCCGTCCGGCTGCACTCTCGACTCGTCGGTGCTGGCCTCGCAGCCACCGTCGACCGTCGTTGCGCGATTCCATCTGCGCAGCGGGCGTGTGTTCACGCAATCGATCGCACGAATCGGCGCGAACGTAACACCGGTCCATTTCTCCCGGCTCGACGGCTCCGGCAGCGCGTCGGCGTACTCGCAGGCGATCGCCACGTGGGTCGGTGCCGAGATCGAGATCTCCGGCAGCGGCATCGAGATCGTCGAGAGCAAGTTCAACGGCGACTCTGGCCGGTCGATGACTCTCACGCCCGACGCGAACAATTCCATGGAGATCGCCG
>DATLWH010000273.1:0-3219 GCA_035576505.1 Thermoanaerobaculia bacterium
CGTGCGCGCCGGCATCGTCCGCACGCACCAGATCGTGCGGCCGTTCCGGGCCATGAGCGTGACCGAGAACGTCGCCATCGCCGCGCACTTCGGCGCGGGGCGGAGGCGGGGCAGCGACGCCAGCCGCCGCGTGCGCGAGATCCTCGATCGGACAGGGCTGGCCGCCGAAGCATCGTCCATGGCCGGTGTGCTGACGATCGGGCAACTGAAACGGCTCGAGATCGCCCGCGCCCTCGCCACCGAGCCGCAGGTAATCTGCCTCGACGAGGTCATGGGCGGATTGAATCCGGCCGAGATCCAGGGCGCCATGACGCTGATCCGCGGCATCCGCGATTCGGGAGTGACGGTGCTGATGATCGAGCACCACGTCCACGCCGTGGTCGGAGTCTCCAACCGGATTCTGGTGCTCAACTTCGGACAGAAGATCGCCGAGGGCTCGCCTCAGGCGGTGCTGAACGACCCGGCCGTCATCACGGCGTATCTTGGAGACGAGGCCACGTAATGCTCGAGGTGAACGGCATCGACGTCTTCTACGGCAACGTCCAGGCGCTCTGGGACGTGTCGTTCCATGTCGCGCAAGGCGAGGTCGTCACCATCATCGGCGCCAACGGCGCGGGGAAAACGACGACGCTCAAGACGATCTCCGGTCTGCTGCAGCCGAGCAAGGGGCAGATTCTGTTCGACGGGGTCGACATCACCCGGCTGGCGCCGAACCAACGCGTCGGCCGCGGCATCGTGCTGGTCCCCGAGGCGCGGCAGCTCTGGCCGGCCATGTCGGTGCTGGAGAATCTGGAGATGGGCGCCTACAAGTCCGCCGCGCGCCGCGTGCGCAAGGCCACGCTGGAGACCGTCTTCACGATGTTCCCGGTGTTGAAACAGCGGTCGCGCCAGAAAGCCGGCACCCTCTCCGGCGGCGAGCAGCAGATGTGCGCCATCGGCCGCGGTCTGATGGCCCGCCCCCGCATCCTCCTCCTCGACGAGCCAGCCCTCGGCCTGGCACCCCTCCTCGTGCGCGAAGTGTTCGCGTCACTCAAAACGATCGCCGCCCAGGGCACGACCATCGTCCTCGTCGAACAGAACGTCCCCCACGCCCTGGCCCTGGCCGACCGCGCCTTCGTCCTCGAGACGGGACGGGTCACACAATCGGGCACAGCGCGCGATCTGGCCAGCGACAGCCGCGTACGCGACAGCTACCTCGGCGTCGCCGCGGTGTGAGGGGGGACGTAGCGGCGCTGCCGCTATGCTGGTCGCGTTGGCGCGTTACCTGGATTCGCAATCGTGGAAGCACCCTTACCGCTGATGTAGCCCGTCTGGCTCAGCCCCGTCAGAAGGACCAGCGTGGGGTCGACCACGGGAAGCGTGTCAATTACTGATGAGAGGTTCGTCAGGAAGATGAAGCAATAGATTGCCATCACGACCAACGTCCAACCGAACATCTGCACCTTCATCAGCGAAAGGGTGCTGGGGTCGGCATCATCCCGGAACAGATCGCTCCACTCGGACTTGACGATCCGTTTGCATACGATGGGGCCGGCTGCTGATGAGCAGAGTTGGTAGGCGACTTTGCCGTTCTTCGAATCGACCGCGATGTCGCTGTACGTGATGCTCCCGGGCAGATCGACGCCGATGCTCGAGTCGCGCCAGTAGATGACATGCACGTAAACACCATTGAGGCGCACCGTGCCCCAGTCGCCGAGGTTCGTTCCGGTGATTTCGAGCCAGTCCGGACCGGCCGCACTCCCGGAGAGAGGCGACGTTGGCGGGCTGGTGACGGTTGCGCGAACCTCGAGATCGGTCACTGCCGGATCTTTCCCGTTGTCATTCGACGCCGAGATCACGCTGGCGAACACGCCCGAAGCGAGCGAAATCCCGGCAAGAGCGAGCAGTGGATTCGGAATCTCGACCCATCGCGTCTTTCGCCATGCATCCTTGGCCGCGGCGACGGCGGCCTTTTTCGCATCGCGGTCGTCTTTTGCCTTTCGCGCTGCCGCGTCCGCGTCGTCGGAAGCCTTCTTCGTCACAGCGTCCCCGGGCTTGATGGCACTCTTCTTCTCCGAAGCCGTAAGGTTCGCCGCGGTCAGAGCGTCCTCGGAAGTCTTCAGCGCCGCGGTCGCAGCGTCGTAGGCGCTCTTCGCGCGTGCGCTGTCGTCCGCGGTGGCGATGATGATGCGCGGGTGCACGATCATCGCGGCGCAATACGAGCCAAAGAGGATCATCGTCCACGCGAACGCCTGCAGGCGCGAAAGGCTCAGGCGGCCATCATGACCGCCAATGACGGCGCGAAGCTTCTTGTCCTTCCCGCGCTGCGACAACGCCGCAATCACCGACCACAGAATGAGTGGTACCGCCACAAACGACACGTACGCGACACCCGTCAAAAAATCCATGGCCCGCTCCTCACTACCTATAGGACGGCCGTCCGCGTGGTTTTCCGCCCCGATCGCGCCACCGGCTCCGGCGTGCCGGTCGGCGTCGTATGATCGCCCGACAGGAAGGAGAGCCTCCATGTCCAATCAGGATCGGAAGATCACTCGCAGGAAATTCGTCAAGGTCACCGGCGGCGCTGCCGCGGCAGCGGGGTTGACCTCTGCTTTTCTCTTCCCGACGCGGGCTCTGGCGCAGCAGAAGACTCTGAAGATCATGCAGTGGAGTCACTTCGTTCCGGGCTACGACAAATGGTTCGACGGCACCTTCACCAAAGAGTGGGGGGCGCGGCACAACACCAACGTCGTGGTCGATCACATCAGCGCCACCGAGATCAACGCCCGCGCGGCCGCCGAGGTCGCGGCGAAGAAGGGACACGACCTCTTCATGTTCATCTCTCCCCCCGCGGCGTACGAGCAGCAGGTCATCGACCACCGCGAGATTTACGAAGAGGCGCAGAAAAAGCACGGCAAGGCCATCGATCTGGCCATCAAGTCGACGTTCAATCCGAAGACGAAGAAGTACTTCTCCTTCTCCGACGCCTACGTTCCCGACCCCGGCAATTACCGCCAGGATCTCTGGGCGCAGGCCGGCTTTCCGCACGGCCCGGACAGCTACGCCGATCTGCTCACCGGCGGGAAGCGCATCCGGCAGAAATCGGGGAATCCGGTCGGCCTCGGCCTGTCGCAGGAGACCGACACGAACATGGCGCTGCGGGCCATGCTCTGGTCCTTTGGCGGCGCGGAGCAGAACGAGGCCGGACAGGTCACGCTCTATTCGAAGCAGACCATCGAC
>DATLWH010000274.1:0-8178 GCA_035576505.1 Thermoanaerobaculia bacterium
TCACGATCTGGGCGAAACCGGTGCAGCCCTTGTCCGTCGGATGCGGACTATCCGTGTCGATCACGATCGTCGGCTCGGTGTACCTGCCTCCGGCGCTGCAATAGGAAACCGTACCGGTATGCCGCGCCACGCCTGTCTCGGCGCGAAGAGGCTGCAGCAACGGCACGGTTTTCCGGGCCGGCAGGGAGATGGATATCCCATTCTTATGTCCCAGAAGGCGAGTGGCGTCGAGAGCGCCGGCGAGAGCGAACCGGGCGACCTGGATCACCGTTTCCGGTGCTCGGTCGCGGTCGAGCTTTGCCGTGATGCTGCCGATGTTCGTGTGCAGCACGAGGATCTTGCTGTCGAACAACGCCGCCGAGGTTCGCGTGAGGTCATCCGACGCCGGAATCACCATCTCCGGATCATCCAGACCGAGAAACACAGACGCCATCGAATCGGCATTCGCGTCCGTCGGGTTGTCATAGGTGCTGATGAGCGAGTACTTGTGCGCGTGCTGGATGGGCACACCGTCGGCGCTCGAGAACTCATCGACGTGCGTCAGGCCGATACCGGAGGGCGGGTTCTCCGCCTTTGCCAGAAAGACGGTCTTTCCCGTGGTCATGTCGCGCATCTCCAGCGAGCGGGCGAAGGGATGGAGATGGACGGCCGCGTAGCGGAGACGCGTGTCGAACTGCAGGTTCATGAACCAGGTGATGTCGCTGTGGTTGACCTGTTTGCCGGGCGGCACGATCCAGTGGCCGGTCATCTTGCGGCCCTGCGGATCGACGTAGTCTGCGGAACCGCTCGACGCCTGCGGTGCGCGCGCGCCGACGAGGCAGCTCATTGTGGCGTTCGTGCCGTCATGCCCCGCTTCGGTGACGATGCCGGACGTCGTGCTCGATGCCGCACTCGCTGTGGGCGGCATCGACATCATCGAATGTGCCAGCGCCAGCGGATTGTCATCGAGTTGCACCATCCCCGAGGCGCCGACATTGAAGAGAGGCTTGATCGGGGAGGTCAGATCGCGGGCTCGCAGGTAGTCGATCGTGACGCGATGGCGCACTTTGAGATTCTGCGGATGCTCGATGTTCAGGTTGAGCACCTGCGTGAAGAGGAGCAACGGCTCATTCGATGCCAGCGGAAAGCCGAAACCAGCAGGAAGTTTTGCCGCCAGCATCCCCTGCGACAGCGTCATCAACCGCGATGCCGTGGGGCGGCGGAAGCCAAAGAGCGCCTGGTGTCTGCCCGGATCGAGGTCGACGTTCACGTGGCACATCAGCTCGGGGAGCTGCGGGCTCGTTCCGTCGGCGTCCACCATCTCGGTGCGAATTCCGGTCACCCACAGCAACTCGGCGGGGCCGTTCGGATCGCCGAGGTAGATCCGCTCCACGCTGGAAGGGCCCTCCATCGAGTGATAGATCTTGTCGATGGTGTAGACAGGGGAGACGAATTGTCTGGTTAATCCCGGGGGAGCGGCGAGCGCCGCTGCGGCCGAGAGGGCGATGACGGCCCCGGTAAACGTTACGGCGAGGCGGTTCATGATGGCCGAAAGAGTAGCACCTGTGCGATCCGGATGAGGATCTGAGCCACCGTTGCGCCTGCTGCATCGAGCACGACGTCGTGCCACGTGCCGGTGCGCGAGGGGACGAAGGTCTGATGGATTTCATCGATTGAGGCTACGCAGATCACCAACACGATGGCCATGACGGCCCAGCGCAGACTCCACCCCGTCTCGTCACCGCGAAGGGCGCGGAACGCCAGCACTCCCAGGATGCCGTATTCCGTGAGATGAGCGCACTTGCGGATGATGAAGTTGACCGTGTCGAGCGTCGCCGGTGCGACCGGATGGTGAGTGAGCCAGACGATGATCCGTTCCAGCACGCCGGCGGTATTCGCCCCGGAAAAGGCATCGGTCGAGGCAGTGAGGATTAAGGCGGTCCAGGCGATCGGCGGAAGCCAGTAGGTGAGAAAGCGGTGCATGGTTTTGTCAGTCGCTGAGTTGCTGAGTTGCAGGTGGCCGTTAGAATCGCTTCATGCTCAGCGTTTCGCCGCGTTCTCCATCGTACCTGCTTCTGCTCTGGTCGCTTCTCCTCGCCTGCCGTATGTCGGCGGTGACGGCGGACAGGCCCACCAGCAGCACTGTTTTGCACGATGGTGTCCGCCTCCACTATCTCGAGTGGCGGCGTCCCGGACCGACGCTTGTCTTCATTCCAGGTCTTGGCGACACCGCCTACGTCATGAGTGATTTCGCCCGTCGCTTCAGCAGCCAGTATCACGTCATCATTCTTACCCGTCGTGGATTCGGACGCTCCGGTGTCCCGAAAGAGGGATATGACCTTTCGACGCGAACGGAAGACATTCGCGTGATGCTCGATGCGCTCGCGGTCAAGCGCGCGGTACTGATCGGCCATTCGATCGCCGGCGACGAGCTGACCGCGTTCGCGACGCGCTATCCCCATCGTGTGGCGGGCCTCGTTTATCTCGATGCTGCCTATGATCGGGCAGACCCGGAGGCCCCGAAACCGACGGCGAGCGTGTGGTCATCAATCACAAAAGCATGCTTCGGCGGCGACTCCGACGGAGCGCAACGCTCTCTCGAAGCGTATCGAAGGTCGATGAAGTGCCTCTTCTTCGGAATCTGGAGCAAGGGGCAGGAAGAGAATCTTCGTGAGACGACCGTCGTCAACATCGACGGGACGGTGAGCGCGCGCACCCCTTCCTGGGTGCCGCGGGAGATCAGCGAGGCCGCGCAACACGAGAAGGTGTCGCTCTCGTCCGTGCATGCGCCCGCGCTGCTTCTCTTCGCGCGCCAACGGATGGAGAAGCGCGGGCTGGTGCTCGATGAGACCACGCGTCAAGGTCTCGTGCGAGACGAAGACGCGTACGAGGCGTACTTCGCGAGATATCAGAAGAAGCTGAGAGCACAGAAGAACCTGCAGATCGTCGTGCTCCAGCAGACCCTTCATCATCTCTATCTCGAGAAGCCAGCCGAGGTCGAGATCCTCATACGCAGATTCCTGGATGACATCAGGACTGCCGGCCAAGTCGCCTCGTGAACGCCCTCTATAATGTTCGCCCTTGCATCCTGCGCCTGAGAATCTCGTGCACGACTTGAAGACACGCGTGCGGTTCACGGTCTACCAACCGGGACTCTCGCCGCAACAGGTAACGCTGGCGGCGGAGAACATCTCGCTGGGGCGCGCCTCCGACTGCACGATTCCGATCAAGGATCGATTCCTCTCGCGCCGTCACGCCGAGATCGTCAACGAACGGGGCACCTGGTATGTGCGCGACTGCGGAAGCGTGAACGGCACGATGCTGAACGGCGTGAAGGTGTTGGAGACGGCGCCGCTCCACCCAGGTGACCGCATCGCCCTGGGCGACAGCGAGGTGGTCTTCCACTCCGACGAGACCACTTCGCAGTTCATCGCCATCGACACGGACTCCCACGCTCCGCACCTGACCATCTCCGTCACGGATGATGAGAAGGAGCGCAGTAGTGAGAAGACGCAGATCCTGTCGACACTGGCGCTGGAGTTTCTGGCCGACCGGCCGATGTCAGAGCTGTTCGACTTCATCCTCGACCGCGTCATCTTTCTGCTGCAGCCGACGCGCGCGGCCATCGCCCTTCTCGGGGACGATCGCGTCTCATTCGCGAATGTTAAGCTGCGCCGCCTCGATGCCACGGAATCGAACGACCTGACGATCAGCCGCACACTGCTGGCCGAGGTCGTCGACGGGCGGAAGGTCGTCTCCTACTTCGACACCGATCTGAACGAAAAGTTCGCCCGCGCCCAGTCGATCATCGCCCAGAGCATCCGCTCCGCCGTCTGCGCCCCTCTCCTGGTCGCCGACGTGGTCCTGGGCGTGCTCTACATCGATTTCACATCCGCGCGCGGCGCCGTCGCCGAGGATGACGTGCGCCTCGTCGGGCAGATCGCACGCTTTGCCGCCGTCACGCTCGAGCGGACCCGCCTGCGTGAGGAGGCCTTCGCAAAAGCGAAAATCGATGAGGAGCTCCGCACCGCCTACACGATTCAGCAGCGCCTGCTTCCCGACACACTGCCCGTGATCGAAGGCTACCGCTTCGCCGGCACGAACCGCCCCTGCAAGACGGTCAGCGGCGACTACTACGACGTCGTCGTCCGCCCTGACGGCCGGATCTATTTCGTCATCGCCGACGTCAGCGGAAAAGGGATTACCGCGGCCCTGGTGATGTCGAGCGTGGCCACCGCGTTCGCCATCTTCACGCGCACCGATCCGACGCCGGCCGATCTGCTGCGTGACATGAACGCCACGCTGGCGCCCAGGACCTCGCCGTCGAAATTCGTGACGATGGTGGCGGGCGTGCTCGATCCGGCCACAGGCGTGGTGGCGTTCGCCAACGCGGGCCACGTTCCGCCGTTGCTGGTGTCGAAGAGCGGTGTCGAAGCGAAGCGCTCCACCGACATCGTCGTCGGCATCCTCCCGAACGCCCAGTACCGCAACCAGACGCTCACGCTCGCGCCGGGGGATTCGCTGGTCCTCTTCACCGACGGCGTCACCGAGGCCGAAAACATTGCCGAGGAGCAGCTCGGCCTCGACCCGATCTCGGAGATGCTGCTGACGATGCACGGTAGTGAGGCATCCGTCATCCTCGACAGGATCGACCGGCACGTCCATGACTACATCGGCGAAGTCCCCGCCGGCGACGACGTGACGATGCTGGCGATGACGCGATGCGCGTGAGTATGTTCCGGGGGTTGGGAGTCGGGGGTCGGGGGTCGGAGAAGGGGTCGTGACAGAGTGACCTTCTCCCACCTAACCATCTCCCGACCCCCGACCCCCGCTACCCCCCCCACTCCCCACCCCCCGGAACTCCCGCCTTACAATGTCTCGTGCCTTTCCATTTCCGGCTGGCCGCCCTTCCGTGGGCAGGGATGTGCGTCGTGCTCGTGGTTCTGGCGAGCGTGATCATGAGACGGCAGCGTGCCTCGCGGGTGGCCCGGCTCTTCTGCCTGATGATTCTCCTGGTGGCCGGCTGGTTCCTTGGATTTGCGGCGATGTTTTCAACATCCTCGGTGAGCCTGTCGGCCATGTTCGGCCGCCTGGCCATCGCCTCGGTGGCGTTCCTTCCGGCCGCGGTCTATGACTTCACGGTCACGTCGATCCGCACCTACGTTCGCCATCGTGCCGTCGTTCTCACGGCCTGGTTCGCGGCTGCGACGTTCGCCTTTCTCATCCTGTCCACCGACTTCATCCTGGCCGGCACGCGGCAGTTCTCATGGGGTAGCTACCCGCGGGTCGGACCGGGCGGGATGCTCTTCTTCATCTATTTCTTCGTCGTCATCGCCATGCAGATGTTCGAGTACGCGGCCGAGTACCGGCAGACGCACGACGAACGGCGCCGGCGCCGCATCCTCAATCTGATGGCCAGCTTCGCCATCGTCTACCTGTCGGTCGTCGACTTCACGCCGATGTTCGGCGTGGATCACAGGCCGGTCGGTTACGTGCCTGTCATGGCGTTCGTGGCCTTCGCCTGGCGCTCGATCCGAACGCACCGTTTCCAGAGCATCACCGCGGCGCGCGCGGCAGCCGAGATCCTCGACACGATGGCCGACGCGCTCTTCGTCATCGACTCGGAGTCCCGAGTCCGTGTTACGAACGACTCCGTGCGCAGGCTGTTCGGCTACGCGGAGCCGGAGATCCTCGGTAAGAAGATCGACATACTCGAATACCTCGACCCCGATGCCACCATCTCCAGGACCCTGCGCGAGATGCTTCGGCGCGCACCGATCCACGATGAAGAGCGGGTCTTCCGGCGGAAGGACGGCGAGCGGGTCGACGTCAGCATCTCCGTCTCGCCGCTGCACGAGCGCGAGACCGAAGGAGGCGCCGTCGTCATCGCCCGCGACATCCGGGAGCGCAAGCGCGTCGAGGAAGAGCTGCGTGCCTTCACGGTCAAACTGCAGGAGAGCAACCGGGAGCTCGAAGACTTCGCGCACGTCGCCTCGCACGACCTGCAGGAGCCGCTGCGAAAGATCCAGGCATTCGGCGACCGCCTGAAGGTTC
This sequence comes from Thermoanaerobaculia bacterium, assembly GCA_035576505.1. Classification (GTDB taxonomy): domain Bacteria; phylum Acidobacteriota; class Thermoanaerobaculia; order Gp7-AA8; family Gp7-AA8; genus JADGNZ01. The sequence goes on from DATLWH010000274.1 coordinate 6,034, forward strand.
GCTACGCCGAGGTCTTGACCGGAGAAGGAGTCGACTACCTCGACCGGATGCAGAAGGCCGCGGGGCGGATGCAGGCCCTGATCAACGACCTGCTGACCTTCTCGCGCGTCACGACCAAGGCCCAGCCGTTTGCGCCGGTGGATCTGGGCGCGATCGCGCAAGACGTCGTCCACGATCTGGAGGAGCGGACCCATCAGACAGACGGCGAAGTCGTAGTCGGCCAGCTGCCGGCCATCGACGCGGACGCGCTGCAGATGCGTCAGCTCCTGCAGAACCTCGTCGGCAACGGGCTCAAGTTCCACAAGCCGGGCCGGCCGCCGCGCGTCGAGATCTCCGGAAGCGCGGTCAATGGCACCGCGCAGATCGTCGTTTCCGACAACGGCATCGGTTTCGATCAGAAGTATGCGGAGCGCATTTTCACGATGTTCGAGCGGCTCCACGGGCGAGCCTCCTACGAGGGAACGGGCATCGGTCTGGCCATCTGCCGCAAAATAGCGCACCGTCATGGTGGTGACATCCGTGCCAGCAGTACGCCCGGGGAGGGGGCGACGTTTGTCGTGACGTTACCGGTGAAGCATGGCGGGGCAGTCGATTAGTCGATTAGTGGATGAGTGGATTAGATGGCTTCCGAATCGACGAATCCACTAATCTACTAATCCACTAATCCAGGAACCTACAATCCCCGAGATCAAAGGAAGGTCATGGCCGCACACGCACAACCGATCGTCATCCTCCTCGCCGACGACGACGAAGAAGATCGCATGTTGTCGTCCGACGCGCTCGCCGAGAGCCGCGTCGTCAATGATCTCCGCTTCGTCGAAGACGGCGAGGAACTGCTCGACTACCTCTACCACCGCGGGCGCTACTCCGATCCCGGCTCGGCGCCGGTGCCGGGGCTCATCCTGCTCGACCTCAACATGCCGAAGAAAGACGGACGCGAGGCGCTACGCGAGATCAAAGCCGATCCGCTGCTCCGGCGCATCCCGGTGATTGTCCTGACGACGTCGAAGGCGGAGGAGGACATCTACCGTACCTACGACCTCGGCGCGAATTCGTTCATCACCAAGCCGGTCCACTTCCATGCACTGGTCGAGGTGATGAAAGAGATCGGCCGCTACTGGATCGAAATCGTCGAGTTGCCGTCGGGAGTGTCTCCGCGTTGATCGGCGCTCGGGAGATCCGGGTTCTGCTTGTTGAGGACGATGAAGATGATTACGTACTGACGCGTGATCTCCTCTCGGACAGCCGCCGAACGCGATTCGCCCTCGAATGGGTATCGTCGTTCGCCGAGGCAGTCAGCGCGATCGGGAAGGGTCAGCACGACGTCTATCTCGTCGACTACCGTCTCGGCGAATACGACGGCCTGGAGATCCTGCGCGCCGCGCATGCCGCGGGCTGCCTCCGTCCGTTCATCCTGCTCACCGGGCAGGGCGACGGCGACGTCGACATCGCGGCCATGAAAGCCGGCGCGGCCGATTACCTCGTCAAAGGGCAGATCGATGCGCAGATCCTGGAGCGATCGATCCGCTACGCGCTCGAGCACAGCCGGACCCTCGAGGCACTGCGCGAAAGCGAGGAGCGGTACGCCCTCTCCGCGCGCGGGGCGAACGACGGCCTCTGGGTGTGGGATCTTGCCGGGGACTCCGTCTACTACTCGGATCGCTGGAAAGAGATGCTGGGATTCTCGGAGGACGAGATCAGCGTCTCGCCCGACGAGTGGTTCTCCCGCGTCCATCCGGACGACGTGGCCATGCTCCGCGCCAACATCGACGCCCACCGCCACGGCGCCACTCCCAGCATCGAGCACGAGCACCGCATGCGCTGCAAGGGCGGCGAGTACCGCTGGATGCTCTCGCGCGGCGTGGCTGTGCGCGATGCCGCCGCGGTGGCCACACGCATCGCCGGATCGCAGACGGACATCACCGAGCGCAAGGTCGCCATCGACCGGCTCACGCACGACGCCTTTCACGACGCCCTGACCGGTCTGCCGAACCGTGCCCTGTTCATGGACCGGCTGGGCAGACAGATGGAGCGCACGCGCCGCCGCGCCGGCCACCAGTTCGCCGTCCTCTTTCTCGACCTCGATCGCTTCAAGGTCGTGAACGACAGCCTCGGACACGCCCTCGGCGATCTGTTGCTCATCAG
>DATLWH010000275.1:0-3089 GCA_035576505.1 Thermoanaerobaculia bacterium
CGCCAGGGCCTTCCGGCTGTCAGCAAGGGCCGTCTGGCTTTCGGCGAGGACTGGCTCGATCTCGGCGACGCGTGCGAGGGCCGCAGAACGCTCACTATGTGCGTGAGCCAACATGCCACGGATTTCCGCGTTGGCTCCTTCCAGATGGCTGATGCGCATCATCGTTTCGTTGATCCGCTCACTCAGTGCGCCGATCTGCGCGATGAGCGATTGTTTGTCGCGCTCGAGCCGGGCCACCTCCTGCTCGATGCGGCCGCGGCCGCCGCGAGCCTCCGTAAGCTCACCTTCGAGCGTGACGATCCGTGCTTTCTCACGTTCGAATACGTTCGCGAAGAGCGTCTCGCCCATGAACGCGGCGTGTTTGCGCCAAACTCGCAGTTTGGCGTCGCGGAACGTTGGTGAACCCTCGGGGCTGGAAAGGACGACCGACCCGCTCCCCTTGATGTGCCGGATCTCGCACGTGATGTGCGCCACGCGAATGAAATCGCCGCGCTGCGCGAGGCGGATCAGAAAGTCCCAATCCTCGAACAGGTCGAACGCCGCATCGAATCCGCCGAGGTCGAGAAAATCGGCCCGTCGCATGAGAAGAGTAGGGAGCGGGATGTAGTTGTCGACGAAAAGCAGTTCGCGATCGAAGTCGTGACCGTAGATGCGCATGGCCTCGCGGCTGGCGCCGTCGATGAACGCGGAAACAGCGTCGCTGTACCACGCCGCCGCATTCGACCCATGGGCTGCGTTCGAAAGCGTGGCCAGGTGTTCGGGATAGTAGAGGTCGTCGTCATCGAGAAAGGCGACGTACTCGTTCTTCGCGGCCTTCACTCCGGCATTCGCCGCCGCGGAGCGTCCGCGCGAGGTCTCATGTTCGACCAGTGTCGCTCCCTCGACGTTTGGCCGTGCGCCGCCGTCGTTGACAATGATGATTTCGGCCGGATAACCGGTTGCCCGGATCGAGTCGATCGCCTCTGCCAGGAGCGCTGCCCTGTCTTTCGTGCGAACGATCACGCTGATCGGCAGCGGCTCCTTGACGATATCGATCCGTGGCGGTCCCATCTCCGCGCGCAATGCACTGAATGGCGTCGTACGCAGCGACGGCAATGGAGTGGTCCAGTATGCCTCTGCGAATTTGACGTTCGGGGGAAGCGTCATGGCGCGCCAGGCATTGAGCCCCCGCGCATACGACGTGTAGTCGCGGATTGCCGTCTGAGACGCATGCACCTGAATGGCCGCGTACTTGCTGTCGGCAACCTTGGTGATGTCGACGAGCGCGTTTGGTCTCAACGGGGCGCTGACTTCATAGAAGGCGACTTGCGCCACGGCGAGCTCGGCGAAGAGCGAAGGATCGCGAGCGATGAGGGCGCAGAAGGCACGGGAGAGGGCGACGTGATCGGGATGGATCTCCAGCGGGCTGGGGACGGCGATCAGATCAGGCTTTCGCTCACGGAGGATCGCTGCGAGCCGCGGATCGAGCTCGCTTGCACTCTCCAGCGCCCGGTCCGGGAATCGCAGGAACTCGATCGTGGCATTGCCAAGAAGCGCCAACGCCGCGCGCGACTCGGCCTCCCGTTGCGCGCCATCGCCGGCCTGCGCCCCGTCGGTGGCCACAACCACGTGAACCGATCGGAATTCGAGCAGATGCAGAGCGACCAGCCCTCCGCAGCCGATCACTTCATCGTCCGGATGCGGCGCCAGGACCAGGAGTCGTTCGCCCCGTAAGTCCTGCGGCTCGAATGGAATCGCCTCCGACTCGGGCATGGTCATGGCATTGGATTATAGGTGCTCCGTATAATTCAACCATCCGTGAGACGTGACGAGTTGCATCCGGTCGCCGGGGTTCTGTCGCTGATCCGCGAGCTGATCGGGCCCGCGACGCGTGCTGACAACATCGCGGACCTCTTCGTTTCGTCATTCCGCGCTCTCGATCATGCAATCGATTTCGACCTTGCCGCCGCGGTGATGATCGAGCAGAACCTCGATCTCTACGTCGTCACGCGCGAAGGGGCCGAGTCACTCGTCGGTCCGCCGCTCATCGAGAGTCTGCGCCGGACGCTGGAGATGGTGATCCCATCCTCCTTTGCCGCCGCGGAGGTCGTCGTGAAAGCAGAACGAAGCGATCTGCCGCGTCATGAAGCCGGCGACAGCCTGGAGCACTCCACGCACGCCATCATCACCGTTGGGAATCGAAGCAGCGGAGTGTTGCTGATTTACCGAGGCAAACCGTTCGACGAGCGGGATCAGCAGATCGTCGAGATCTTCGCCGCGCAGGTGTCGCTCCTCCTAGGCCAGCTCAGCGCACGGGAGCAGATCCAGGGGCTCGCCGACACCGACGAGCTCACAGGGATCGCGAACAAACGGTTTTTCCGGCGGCAACTGCCGCAGGAGATGGAGCGTGCGCGCGTCTATTCGGTTCCCTTGTCGTTGCTGATGTTCGATGTCGACGACTTCAAGGAGATCAACGACAACTTCGGACACACAGTCGGAGACGTCGTTCTCTCGGAGCTCTGCGGCGCTGTTCGCGACACGCTGCGCCCTCCCGATCTGATCGCCCGCTTCGGCGGCGACGAATTCGCCATCATCCTGCCGCACACGGACCTCAGCGGCGCGTGCGCCGTGGCCGACCGGATCCTGCAGGAGGTCCGGATGCTGACGATCCCCGCGGACGATGAAGGCACGATCTGCTGTTCGATTTCGCTGGGAATCGCCGACTATCAGCGCCACGACACGACCGCCGGCGAGCTCATTCGCCGGGCCGACGAACGGCTCTACGAGGCGAAGCGGGCAGGGAAGAACCGGTATTCGGCATGACGGACCGGTGACCGGCACGGCCGGCAGCGTTGGTTGCCCAAGGCTCGGCCACCATCTTCGTCAGATCTTTTCTGCCGCGCAGGCTCCCTGGGGACAGGTAGACTCACGATATGCCCAACCGCTACCTCGTCGCCAACTGGAAGATGAACCTGCCTCCCGAGGGGATCGGCGCCTTTTTGGGCGCGCTGAGAGGGGAGGGGCTCGTCGTCGCGCCTCCGTTTCCGTATCTCCGCGACGTTGCCGCGGGTGCGCCGAAGAGCGTCGCTGTTGCGGCGCAGAACTGCGCG
>DATLWH010000276.1:0-6701 GCA_035576505.1 Thermoanaerobaculia bacterium
GCTCGATGAGGCGAGACAGATCTTTCTGAAGACCATCGACGATCTGAAGGCCACGCCGCCGACGAAGGAAGAAGTCGATCGCGCGAAGACCGGCATGCTGAAGAACATCGACCTCACCCTCAATGCCGCCGACCGCGTCGGGCTGGCCATGAGCGAATCGATCGCCGCGGGAGACTGGCGCCTCTTCTTCCTCAACCGCGATCGCATCCGCAACGTCACTCCGCAGGACGTGCAGCGCGTGGCCAACGCCTATTTCCTGCCGTCGAACCGGACGGTCGGCGAGTTCATCCCGGACAAGAAGCCGGTTCGCGCGGAGGTTCCGCCTTCTCCGGACGTGGCCTCCATCGTCAAGACCTACAAAGGGGACGCGGCCATCGCTGCCGGTGAGGCATTCGACCCATCACCGGCCAACATCGAGTCGCGCACGACCAGAACGACCTTGCCAGGCGGGCTCAAAGTGGCCCTGCTGCCCAAGAAGACCCGGGGCTCGACGGTAAACGTATCCGCCGCCCTTCACTTCGGCGACGAAAAGAGCCTCATGAACCGTTCCACAGCAGGCGTGGCTGCAGCCGACATGCTCATGCGCGGCACGAGCAAACACACCCGTCAGCAGATCAAAGACGAGATCGATCGTCTGAAGGCTCGCGTGACCGTTTCCGGAGGGGCGACCGAGGCCAATGTCATGGCGGAGACGACGCGCGAGAATCTTCCGGCCGTGCTGGCTCTGATCGGCGAGATTCTCCGCGATCCGATCTTTCCCCCCTCGGAATTCAGCCAGTGGAAACAGGAGGAGCTGGCGCAGGCCGAACAAGAGCGCAGCGATCCGCAGTCGCTCGGCTTCACGGCCTTCCAGAGGCACATGAACCCCTATCCCAAGGGCGACGTTCGCTACGTGACCACTGCTGACGAAGACATCGCCGATCTGAACGCTCTCACGATCGACGACGTGAAGAATTTCTATGCGGCGTTCTATGGAGCCTCCAGCGCCGAGATCGCCCTGGTCGGCGACTTCGATCCGAAGCAGGTGACCGCGCAACTGACGGACCTCGTCGGTTCGTGGAAGAGCACCACGCCGTTCGTGCGCGTGCCGCGCCTCTTTCAGGACACGCCGGCAACCAATCAGTCGGTGGAGACACCCGACAAGGCCAACGCCGTCTTCGTGGCCGGAGTGAACCTCTCTCTGCGCGATGACGATCCCGACTATCCCGCCCTCGTGCTCGGCAACTACATCCTCGGCGGCGGCACGCTCTACTCGCGGCTGGGCAATCGCATCCGCCAGAAAGAAGGTCTGAGCTACGGCGTGGGATCGAACATCCAGGCCGGTCCGTTCGACAAGAGCGGCAACTTCACGACGTTTGCCATCTACGCGCCGCAGAATGCCGCGAAGCTGGAGACGGCGTTCAAGGAAGAGGTGGAGAAGGCGGTGAAGGAAGGGTTCACGGCAGCGGAGGTCGCCGAAGCGAAGAAAGGTCTGTTGGAAAACCGTAAGCTGCAGCGGGCCCAGGATGCCGTGCTCTCCCGAACGCTGGGGGCGGAACTGTTCTCGAATCGAACGCTGGCCTGGGATGCAGCGATGGACAAAAAGATCTCCGAACTGACGCCCGAGCAGGTAAACGCCGCCGTGCGTCAATGGATCGATCCGTCGAAGATCTCGATCGTGAAAGCCGGCGACTTCGCCAAGTCGGCTGCCGCGCCGAAGCCATGATGTCGCGCTCGAGCGTGCGGGGTCGTTGGTGACCCCGCACAGCCCCCTCACGATTGTGAGGCTGACGGGAGGAACGCATGAGCTCAGATGAGCGGGAAGACAAGACGATCTACAAAGTCGTCGTCAACGGCGAGGAGCAGTACTCAATCTGGCCCCAGGCGCGTGAGAATCCGCTCGGTTGGAAGGACGCCGGCAAATCGGGGACGAAGGCCGAATGTCTGGCGTACATCAAAGAGGTCTGGACAGATATGCGCCCGTTGAGTCTTCGGAAGAAGATGCAGGAGATGGGATATCCCTGACTCGGGGAGGAATCGGCGACGGCCCCGGCCCGGCGCCGCTTCGCAACGCATACCCCAACGTATACTCCCTCTCCTCATGGGCCGCATTCACCTCGGGACGATCTTCGGCACGACGATCACCCTCGATTTCAGCTTCCTCATCCTCATCGTTTTTTTCGTGCTGACCGACATTCAGACGGCGGGGATGCGGTATGCCCTGCTGTGGGTCCCAGTGCTCCTCATCAGCATCCTGTTTCATGAGCTGGCGCACGCGGCCATGATCGGCGCTCTTGGATTCGGCCCGAGCAGCATCATTCTGGCGGGCATGGGAGGCGCCACGTACAACGAGCGTCGAGCCCGGCCGTGGCAGGATCTCCTCATCAGCGCCGCCGGACCGGCCTCCAGCTTTCTTCTGGCGTGGCTGGTGACTCTGTTGCTCACGGACATTCCCATGGCGTCGCGAGATCCGTTCCTGGTGGCACTCCTGCCGCTTTTGGCGCGCGCGAACTGGTGGTGGGGCATCTTCAACCTGCTGCCGATCGGACCGCTCGACGGCAACGGTATCCTGCGCAACTTCTTCCGTCTCTTCCTTGCGGAGCGGCCGGCGTTCATCATCTCGATCTGGATCTCGATGATCGTCGGTCTCGGGATCTTCATCCTCAGTCTCATCGCGCGGCAGATCTTCATCGCTCTGCTCGTGGCCTGGTACGTCCGGTCGAGTTGGATGCAGTGGGAGTTCTTCCGATCGCACAACCGAACGGACTGACGACTGGACGGAAACTCACCTAAAATAGCCTGTTAAACCTGCATGGAAGTCCAGCCCCCAACGCATCTCGCAAACGCTCGAAGCGCGCTCGCCCGCTGGCTCCGCGGGGGCCGGACGCGCGCCTCGCACGAATCGCTCCGCACCACCGTGGCCATCCTGCGCGCCCAGCAGGAGGCCACACTCGACGGCATCCTCGTCGTCGATGACCGCGGTTCGATCCTCTCCTACAACCGCCGTTTCCTGGAGATGTGGGGCATCCCCGAGGAGACGGCCAGGGCGGCCGATGACAACGAACTGCTCGGCTTCGCCTCAGACAAGGTGCAGGACTGGAACGAGTTCATCGAGCTCGTCAACCATCTCTACACGCATCCCGACATCGTCCGCAGCAACGACACCGTCATGCTGAAGGACGGCCGCGTCCTCTCACGCGCTTCGGTTCCGATCGTCTCCGGCCAGCGGATCCGCGGACGGGCCTGGTACTTCCGCGACGTCACCGAAAGCGTGCGCAATGAGGCCATGCAGTCCGCCCTCTTCCGCATCGCCACTCTCAGCCGCGACGCCCGCAATCTCGATGAGTTCTACGGCGCCGTACACGGCATCGTCAACGGGCTGATGGAAGCGACGTACTTCTACATCGCCGAATACGACGCGGCGCGCGACATCGTCACCTTTCCCTACTTCGTCGATAAATACGACGACGCGCCCGAAGGACGGTCGCCCGGCCGCGGCCTGACCGCATATGTGTTGCGGACCGGCAAGCCGTTGCTTGCTACGCCCGAGGAGTTCGAGGAGCTGAAACAGAGCGGCCAGGTCGAATCGATCGGAGCGCCTTCGGTCGACTGGCTCGGTGTGCCGCTCTCAACCGGCGACCGGACGTGGGAGGTCATCGGTGTGCAGACGTATGACGAAGGCGCGCGCTACACGGAACGCGACCGTGACCTGCTCGTCTTCGTGGCCCAGCACGTAGCCTCGGCGATCGAACAGAAGCGGCAGGAAGACGCTCTGCGCGAGAGCGAGCGCCGCTACCGGCAGATGTTCGAGAACAACCGCGCCGTGCAGGTTCTCATCGATCCCGACAACGGCCGCATCGTCGACGCCAACATGGCCGCCGCCGAGTTCTACGGATGGGACATCGACACCCTCCGCACGATGCATGTCCACGAGATCAACACCCTCGATGAGGCAGCCATTCGCACCGAGATGGAGAATGCCGCGCGACAGAAGCGCAGCTACTTCGTTTTCACCCACCGGCTCGCCAGCGGCGAAATCCGCGAGGTGGAAGTCCATTCCGGGCCGATCATCGCCGGCGGACGCACTCTCCTCTACTCGATCATCCATGACATCACCGAACGGAAGCGCGCCGAGAAGGCCCTGCTGCTCTCCGAACAGAAGTACCGCAACCTGGTCGACTACGCCTCCGTCGGCATCTATCGCTCATCGCCGGACGGCTCGATTCTGATGGCGAATCCGACCCTGGCGCGCATCCTCGGCTACGGCTCCATCGAAGAGCTGCAACAACGCAATCTGGCCAGCGACGTCTACGTCAACGAGGACGATCGCGCCAAGGCGCTGGCGCGGTTCGCGGCGAACGGCTACGCCATCGAGGAAGAGTTGCTCTGGCGCAAGCAGGACGGCACGCCGATCTGGGTACAGCTCAACGCTCACGCCATCGACCTCCATCAGGGTGCCGAGGTGTTCGAGGGCTTCGTCTTCGACATCACCGAGCGGAAGATGGCCGACGAGCAGGTCGCGGCGGCGAATGCGCAGCGAAAAGCGGTGCTCGACGCCGCCACGCGCGTCTCCATCATCGCCACCGATCCTAGAGGGGTCATCACCGTCTTCAACTCCGGTGCGGAGCGGATGCTCGGCTACACCGCGTCCGACGTCATCGGCGCGCGGAACATCACCGAACTTCACCTCGACACGGAGCTCGTACAGCACGCTCGCCGTCTGGCCTTCGAGCTCAGCGAGAGGCTGGCCGGTTTCGAAGTTCTCGTCCACCGCGCCGCCAGCGAGGGGCTCGAAGAGCGCGAGTGGACCTACATCCGCGACAACGGCGAACCGGTCATCGTCCTCCTCTCCGTGACCGCGTTGCGCGATGAGCACGGCAACCTCACCGGATACCTCCACGTCGGCACCGACGTTACCGAGCGCAAACGGGCCGAGGAGACGTTGCGGCAGCAGTCGGCGGCGATGACCGCCTCGATGGACGGCATCGGCATCCTCGACGGACGGCTCGACTTCACCTACGTCAACGACGCCCTGGCCAAACTGTTCGGCTATCCCACTCCTCAGGAGATCGTCGGCCGCTCGATCTGCGACCTCTACGAGCCTCCCGAGCAGGTGCGATTCATCACGACGGTGGTTCCCCTGGTACAGCATCGAGGACGCTGGCGCGGTGAGGCCACCGGCCTGCGCAACGACGGGTCGCTCTTTCCGCAGGAGATCTCGCTCACGTCCATCGACGGGGGCGGGATGGTCTGCGTCGTCCGCGACATCACCGAGCGTACGTACGCCGAGGAGCAGATCAAGCACCTGGCCTACCACGACGCCCTGACGACGCTGCCGAACCGTCTGCTGTTCAAGGACCGCGTCTCCGTTGCCATCTCCCACGCTCAACGCCATGACGGGCGGGTGGCCGTGCTCTTCCTCGATCTCGATCGCTTCAAGGTCATCAACGACTCCCTGGGCCACAATATCGGCGACCAACTCCTGCAGGCAGTGGCGGCGCGCGTGCAATCGTGCGTTCGCGACAGCGACACGGTGGCACGCCTCGGCGGCGACGAGTTCACGCTTCTCCTCCCCGAGCTCACGCACGCCGAAGATGCCGCGCTCGTCGCCCAGAAAATCCTCGAAGCGGTCCGCTATCCATTCCACATCGAGGGGCGTGAGTTCTACATCACCACCTCGATCGGCATCAGCATCTTCCCCGAGGACGGTGTCGACGCCGAGACGCTCATCAAGAGCGCCGACACGGCCATGTATCAGGCTAAGGAACAGGGCCGCGACAATTACCAGCTCTTCAACGCCATCGTCAATGCGAAAGCGTTGCAGCGCATCGCGCTCGAGCATGGTCTGCGGCGGGCTCTCGCCCACCACGAGCTGGCCGTCCACTACCAGCCCATCTTCGACTTCCGCACCAGCCGTATCACCGGCATGGAAGCGCTGCTGCGCTGGACCCAGCCGGAGATGGGGTCGATTCCTCCCTCCACGTTCATCCCGCTAGCCGAAGCCATCGGCGTCATGATCCCGATCGGCACGTGGGCATTGCGCGCCGCCTGTGCGCAAGCCAAGCAGTGGCATGACGCCGGTTTCAATACGCTGTCGCTGGCCGTGAATCTCTCAGTTTGCCAGCTCCAGCAGCCTGACCTCGTCAGCCTCGTTCGGGAGATCCTCACCGAGACCGGCCTGCCGGCGCGGCTGCTCGAGCTGGAGATCACCGAGTCGACGGCCATGCAGAGCCCGGATGCGAGCATCCGTACGCTCTACGACCTCAAGAAGCTCGGCATCCGTATCTCTCTGGACGACTTCGGCACGGGTCACTCATCGCTGGCATACCTGAAGCGGTTCCCGATCGACACGCTGAAGATCGACCAGTCTTTCGTCCGCGACATCACTCGCGACCCCGACACCGCTGCCATCGTCACCGCCATCATCGCCATGGGCCACAGCTTGCGGCTGAAAGTCATCGCCGAGGGCGTGGAGTTCACCGACCAGGCAACGTTCCTCAAACGCTGCAGTTGCGACCAGATGCAGGGCTTCCTGATCAACGCCCCGATGCCCGCGGCCGAGCTCGGCGCGATCCTGGCCGCAGGAGAAGTGCGGGCGGTGGACGGATAGGGTGCTGGCCCGTCGATTTCCGCGTAAAGCCCGTGCCGATGTATAGTGCCGATAACCATGAAGAGTCGCTGTCCGGCGGAACCCTGTCGGCACGATGGAGATAACCGATGAA
>DATLWH010000277.1:0-4637 GCA_035576505.1 Thermoanaerobaculia bacterium
ATGCCCTCGATCTGGGCGATCTTCTGGGCCAGGATGGAGTCGCCGACGTCGTACATCTGCGGCTGGGTCTGGACGTCCGAGGTCATGGCCAGAATCATGATCGGCGCGTCGGCGGGGTTGACCTTGCGCCAGTTCGGATTGGTCGGCAGGTTGGCCGGGAGCTGTCCGCGCGCGGCGTTGATGGCGGCCTGTACGTCGCGGGCCGCGGCGTCGATGTCGCGGTCGAGCTCGAACTGCAGGGTGACGTTGGTGGAACCGGATGAGCTGTTCGACGTCATCTGCGTCACTCCGGCGATGCGGCCGAACTGCCGCTCGAGCGGTGTGGCTACCGAGGATGCCATCGTCTCCGGATCGGCGCCCGGCAGCCCGGCCGAGACCGAGATCGTAGGGAACTCGACCTGAGGCAGCGGAGCCACGGGCAGCATTCTGTAGCCGAGAGCTCCCGCCATCAGCACCGCCGCGCTGAGAAGCGAGGTGCCGACGGGGCGGCGGATGAATGGCTCAGAGAAGCTCATACGAAATCAGAAGGATGAAGGCAGAAGGCAGAAGTGGGGTCATCGCTGTCATTCCGAGCTCCCCAGCCGAAATCAGAAGGCAGAAGGGTCTGCTTTCTGCCTTCTGCCTTCTGCCTTCTGCTTTCTGCCTTCATCCTTCTGCCTTCATCCTTCCGAGGGCTGCGGCTGCGGTGTCGTTATCGCGTTGCCTACGTGGACCCGGCGCCGCACGCGCGCGGCCAGGTTGTCGAACCAGATGTAGACGACCGGGGTGGTGTAGAGCGTCAGGAGCTGGCTGACGAGAAGGCCGCCGACGATGGTGACGCCGAGCGGATGGCGCAACTCGGCGCCGGTGCCGCGGCCGAGGGCCAGCGGCAGTCCGCCGAAGAGCGCGGCGAAGGTCGTCATCATGATGGGCCGGAAGCGCAGCAGGCAGGCCTGGTAGATGGCCTCTTCCGCTTTCTTGCCCTGTTCGCGCTCCGCTTCCAGGGCGAAGTCGATCATCATGATGGCGTTCTTCTTGACGATGCCGATGAGGAGGATGATGCCGATCAGGGCCACGACGCCCAGCTCCATGTGGAAGAGCAGCAGGGCCAGAATCGCGCCGACACCCGCGGACGGCAGCGTCGACAGGATCGTGATGGGGTGGATGTAGCTCTCGTACAACACGCCGAGCACGATGTAGACGGTGATGAGGGCGGCCAGGATCAGCCATCCTTCGTTGGCGAGCGAGCTCTGGAAGACCGCGGCGGTCCCCTGAAATTCGGAATGGATGCTGGCGGGGAGACCGATCTTGGCCACGGCGGCGTCGATCTGCTTGGTGGCCGCGCCGAGCGACTCGCCGGCGGCGAGATTGAAGGAGATCGTGGCCACGGGGAACTGGCCGAGATGGTTGACAGCCACCGGGGTCGAGGTGGTCTCGATGTGGGCGAAGCTGCTGAGCGGAATGATCTGTTCGCGCGAGCCCGAGAGCGCGGCGACGGGCTGCGTCGTCCCGGGCGTCGACAGCGCGGCGCTGCTGCCGCCGGTGGCCGTTCCGGTGGTTCCGGGAGAGCCCGTCGATGCGACGGCTCCGCCCGGCGAGGCATGAACGTAGATGTGATCGAGCGCGTCGGGTGAGAGCTGGAGCTTCGGGTCTGCTTCCAGGACGACGTGATACTGGTTGAGCTGGGTGAAGATGGTCGAGACCTGCCGCTGTCCGAAGGCGTCGTAGAGCGTGTCGTCGATCATCTGTGGCGTCACGCCGAGGCGCGAGGCGGTGTTGCGGTCGACGACGAGATCGGCTTCCAGGCTGCCGGTTCCCTGATCGCTGGCGACGTCGGTCAGCACCGGCACTTTGTTGAGCTGGGCGATGACGCGCGGCACCCACTGCGCGAGCTCGACCGCGTTCGCATCTTCGAGCGTGTACTGGTACTGCGTGCGGCTCACGCGGTTTTCCACGGAGATGTCCTGCACGGGCTGCATGTAGAGCGTGATGCCGGAGACCGATGCCAGTTTCGGTTGCAGGCGCCGGATGATGGCGGAGGCGTCGGCGTCGCGCTCGTCGAGCGGTTTGAGATTGATCTGGATGCGGCCGACGTTCGAGGTCATGTTCGTGCCGTCGACCCCGATGAAGGAGGAGACGCTGGCCACCGCGGGGTCCTTGGTGACCTCTTCGGTCAGGCGCAGTTGCCTGTCGGCCATGGCTGCAAACGACGTGTCTTCCGGAGCTTCGGAGATCCCCAGGATCACGCCGGTGTCCTGGAGGGGAAAGAATCCTTTCGGCACGATGATGTAGAGAAAGATGGTGAAGACCAGCGTGCCGAGGGTCACGAGCAGCGTCGTGGTCTGGTGCCGGAGCACGAACTGCAGCGTGCGGCCATAGAAGGCGATCACGCGGTCGAACAGCTCTTCCGACTTCTCGAAGAGGCGGCCGTGCTTCTTCTCTTCGCTCTCGGCCTTCAGCAGCTTGGCTGCCATCATCGGCGTCAAGGTGAGCGAGACGACGGCGGAGACGAGGATGGTGACGCTGAGCGTGACCGCGAACTCGCGGAAGAGCCGCCCGACGATGTCGGCCATGAAGAGCAGCGGAATGAGGACGGCGATGAGGGAGACAGTTAGCGAAACGATGGTGAAGCCGATCTGTTTCGAGCCTTTCAGCGCCGCGTCGAGCGGGCTGTCGCCTTCTTCGATGTAGCGGGTGATGTTCTCGATCATGACGATGGCGTCGTCGACGACGAAGCCGGTGGAGATGGTGAGCGCCATGAGCGAGAGGTTGTCGAGGGAGTAGCCGAGCAGGTACATCACGCCGAACGTGCCGACGATCGAGAGCGGCACGGCCACGCTGGGGATGATCGTGGCGGAGACGCGGCGGAGGAAGAGGAAGATCACCAGGACGACCAGGCCGATGGTGAGCAGGAGCTCGAACTCGACGTCGTGGACCGAGGCCCGGATGGTCACGGTGCGGTCGGTCAGCACCGTCACCTTCACGCTCGGCGGCAGGCTGCTGGTCAGTTGCGGGAGGAGCTGGACGATGCGGTCGACGACGTTGATGATGTTCGCGCCGGGCTGGCGCTGGACGTTCATGATGACGGCGGGCGTGGTGTTCATCCAGGCCGCCTTCTGCGCGTCTTCCACTCCATCGACGACGTTGGCGACGTCGCTGACGCGGACCGGTGCCCCGTTGCGGTAGGCGACGATGACCGGCTTGTAGTCGGCGCTGGCGAAGATCTGGTCGTTCGCGCCGATGCTGTAGCTCTGTTGCGGTCCCTGCAGGTTGCCCTTGGCCTGATCGGTGTTCGCCGCGGCCAGGCCGGTGCGGAGGTCTTCGAGGCTGAGGCCGTAGGAGGCCAGCGCGGAAGGATTGGCCTGAACGCGCACGGCTGGTTTCTGTCCGCCGCTGATGGTGACGAGGCCGACGCCGGGAAGTTGCGAGATCTTCTGCGCCAGCGTGGTGTCGGCCAGATCTTCGACTTTGCTCAGCGGAAGCTGCGTGGAGGTCAGTCCGAGCGTGAGGATGGGGGTGTCGGCCGGATTGACTTTGCTGTAGATGGGCGGGTTGGGGAGGTCGCGCGGCAGGAAGCTGGCCGATGCGTTGATGGCTGCCTGCACTTCCTGCTCGGCGACGTCGATGTTCTGCGACAGGTCGAACTGGAGCGTGATCATCGAGCCGCCGAATGAACTGGTCGAGCTCATCTGCTGGAGCCCGGGGATCTGTCCGAACTGGCGCTCCATCGGCGCGGTGACGGAGGAGGTCATCACGTCCGGGCTGGCGCCGGGATAGAACGTCAGTACCTGGATCGTCGGGTAATCGACCTGCGGCAGCGCCGATACGGGGAGCTGGCGAAAGGCCACAAACCCCGCCAGCAGGATGGCCGCCATGAGCAGCGACGTCGCCACCGGGCGAAGGATGAAGATCCGGGATGGGTTCACGGCTTGCCCTGCGCCGCGGGAGCTCCGCCGCGCGAACGTGGTGCGCCGCCGCTGCCTTTCGGGCCGCCACCTCTGGCGCCGCCGGCACCGCCGCGCGCCGCGCTGATCTCGACTTTGCCGTGCGGCTGCAGTTTGTCTGCGCCGTCCGTGACGACCTCGTCGCCTTCCTTGACTCCGCTGGTCAGGACCGACGTCGTCCCTTCGGCCATGGCCACCTGCACCGGCCGCATGTCGACGGTCTTGTCGGGCATCACGACGTAGACGTACGTCCCCTGCGAGCCGTGCTGGATGGCCGCGGTGGGCACGGTGAGGGCGTGACGGCGCACGTCGACCTGCAGCCGTGCGTTGACGAACTGGTTCGGAAAGAGAGAGGTGTCGCTGTTGTCGAAGACGGCTTTGGCGCGGAAGGTGCCGGTGTTGGGGTCGATCTGGTTGTCGATGGTGAGAAGGCGTCCCGTGGCCAGCTTCGTGGTGCCGTCACGGCTCCATGCCTCGACGGGGAAGCCGCCGGAGCGCATGTGTTGCGTGACGGCCGGCAGATCATCCTCGGGCAGCGTGAAGAGCGCGGCGATCGGCTGCATCTGGGTGATGACGACCAGTCCGTTCGCGTCGGAGGCGTGCACCATGTTGCCGGGATCGACGGCGCGGATTCCGACGCGTCCCGTGAGCGGCGATTTGATGTGGCAGTAGGCGACGTTGAGCCTGGCCTGCTGGATCTGCGCCTCATCCGCT
>DATLWH010000278.1:0-2825 GCA_035576505.1 Thermoanaerobaculia bacterium
TGAAGACGACATCGAGAAAGACCTCCAGCCCTGCCTTGTGAAAGGCACGAACCATGGAGCGGAACTCGTCCGGCGCGTCCCACGGGTGCGAGGGGACGGCGTAGCCGCTTTTGACGGCGAAGAACGAGAGAGGGCTGTAGCCCCAGAAGTTCACAAGCGGCTTGCCCGTGGCGGGATCAACGCGGTTGCCTCCCGCTCCCTCATCGAACTCATACACGGGCAGCAATTCCACGGTCGTTACTCCCAGCGAGAGGAGGTAGGGGATCTTCTCGGCCAGTGCCTGAAACGTTCCCGGGTTCGCGACCTCCGGATCGGCGGCCGTGAATCCTCGGACGTGGAGCTCGTAGATGATCTTCTCCGCCAATGGGATGCCAGGAGGACGGTCGAACTCCCAATCGAAACTGCTGTTGACGAAGACGCTGGTCAGCCCGCTGCCGCCCTTGCCCCAGCGCTGCAGTCCGTCGATCGCCGTTGCGTAGGGATCGAGGAGCACCACGCCGGCGTCAAAGCGGTGCAGTGCGGATTGCGCATCGCCGTCGCGTCCGGCTCGCCATCCGTAGCGGAAGTCGCCGGGCAGGCCGTCCACCCCGATGTGCCAGAGGTCACCCGTGCGGTGAAAGGCGGCGTCGAGCGGCAGCTCGATCAGCGGCTCATCGCCCTCGAGATCGAACAGAACGAGGCTGATCGACGTGGCGTGCCGCGAGAAAACGCTGAAATTCAGCTCGTGACCCTTCCGCGACGCTCCAAGCGGCAGCGGCAGGCCTGGGTGAACGCGGAAGTCCTCGCCGATGAGGCGAAGGGTCCGTTCCCGTGGATCGGGCTCCTGCTTCATCAATGCGCTGTGCATGGCGATTGCGGATGACAGGGAGGCGGGCGCGCGCTGCACGGAGGCTCGAGTGCCGATGCGGGCATCGTGTCGGTCCCGAGGGTTCCGCAGATCGGCGACGACGTGCAGGCCACGCGCGGGCATTTTGGCCGGCACGACTCCGCGTTCAGGGCGAAGTCGTCGCGAATGGTCGACTCCCAGATGCCGTCGATTCTCTGCTTGGTGATCAGTGATCCCTTCACTTTGAACAGCAGCGTCTCGAGGATGATCCCGTTCGTGTTTGCGGTGAAGGTGCGGATCGGGCCGTTTCCGTTCTCATAGAGCCCCTCATAGAAGCCCTTGCCCGGCTCGTTGAGGTCCCTCACGGTGCGATAGAGAATGTCGGTGTACGGCGAATCCCACAGAGCCCACATGCCTAGGGCCGCTTTCGTCGACACGGCGGCGAACTCCGAACGGAATGCGCCCTTGTCGGTGATCGTGTTCCACGGGTATCCGTCGCTGAAGATCGAGTCGTAGACGAAGTAGGGCGACTGATCGAGTTGGTGTTCCGACCGCGCCGTGATCACTCCCGTCTTGCAATACCGCGCGAATTGAACCCGGAAGATGCGGCTGGCGAAGTCGGCCGCCACCGTGTCGCTATACGTCTCCTCGGATGAGGTGCAGTCGCTGATCAGGTCCCATCCGCTCTCGATCCCGTCCAGCACGTAGCTTTCCGTCACGACATAGGAGTGCGCCACCTGCGTGCGCGGGTCGCGCGTGTCGAACGGGACGTCGATTCCGTAGATGTTGACGGTCGCAAACGGATCGGGTCGCGAGGCAAGCTCGGTGCGAAATCCCCAGAGCTGGAACCCTTTCGCGGCGTACTCCTCATATCCCAGACGGCCTTCCTGGAGATACTGGACAACCTTGAGCGGCTGCGGCGGTGGCGTTGGCTTCTGCACCGGCGTCGTCGCCGCGGCGGGTACTGGCTGAGGGACGTCGACGATCTGTGCGCCGAAGAGCTGGCCGCGCTCATCGATCACGTGGCAGAACTTCCACCGGAGGAGAATGTGGTCGATGCCGTTGGCATGCTCGGGATAGCGGTCGCGGAGGATCCGCAGCCAGGTCAGCATTCTCCCGAGGTCGATGGCCGAGTAGCCGATCTCGCCAGGCTTGTTGAGATAGTCGACCTTCTCCATCGTCTCGGAGTTGTAGGCCTTGTTCGGCAGTTCGTTGCGGAAGAGATCGAGGCGGTTCATGCTCGCCGAAAAGCGCACGACGCGGTCATCGAACTCGTGACGGTCGATGATCCCCAGCTCGTACGCCGACATCAGCGCGGCGATGTACGCGGCCGTGTCCCACATCGTGGTCGATGGGTAGCCGGCCACCGCGTCGACGAAGCCCGACTTCTTGTGGTACGCCGGGCCGGCGAAGTACGACCACGCCACCTCGGCAATCGCTTTTTCTTCCTCGGTCAGCGGACCGCTGCGTCTTGTCAGTCCCTCGGCCGCTGGCTGCGCGGTCACGCCGGGGTGTTTACCGGGTGCCTTGTGCGCCGGCCCGCCCTTTGCCTTGTTCTGCGTCGCCCCCGCGGAGAGGCCGGCGGCGATCAGCAGAACGATCGCGGCGATGGTCAGGCGCGTATTCACGATTACTCCGCGCGAACGGCAGTCGGGTTCATGAGCGGCCCGTAGGTCCTGTACACCAGACTCTCCAGCACGACCGCATTCGTGTTGCACGTCACCGCCGTATTCGGCTTTCCCGTCGCTTCATAGCGGCCCGCGTAGTAACCGCGTTCGGTGGAAAGCTGACCGGCGGCCCGTGCCAGTTGTTTCGTGTACGGGGTTGCGTAGAGCGCGTCCCATCCGAATGCCGCTTTCACGCTCATCGCCCGGAAGGCACCGGCGTCCTTGCCCGTGTCGGTGATGGCATTCCACGCCTTCCCCTCGGCAAACACGGTGTTGTAGACGAAGTAGGGTGCCCGATCGACATGGTCCTCGGTGGCAGCCGTGAGGATGTG
>DATLWH010000279.1:0-3311 GCA_035576505.1 Thermoanaerobaculia bacterium
CTCGCCGCCCACCCAAGCGCGTCGACCGAGGGCCTGGTGCGGCGCATCATCGACGCGGCGGTCGCGGAGCTCGAGCGTCAGCCTGCGTACTCTCTGGCGCTTTTGGACGCCGCCGACTCCATTGCTTGCCGTGTCAATGACCAGAACGGGCAGTTTGAGTGCCGTAGTGAGGTCTGGAAGAACCGCGCGAATGCACTAAGGATCCTTGGCCGGTACGAGGAAGCCCTGAGCGCCACGGTGATGGCAGAGCGCCTGACCGAAGAGATCGCCACGGGCGGCTTCATGCTCGCGCAGATCATCTACACGCGCGGCACGGTGCTCTTCAAGATGGGCCGTTTCGCGGAGACGATTCAGACAGCGCGCGATGCGAGCCTGCGGTTCACCGAATACGGCGATGTGAAGCGCGTGATTCACGCGCGGAATCTCGAGGCGATGGCACTCGCGGAACAGGGGGAGACGGCTGAAGGTCTGCGCCTCTACCTGCTCATCGCGGAGCAGCTGCTGCGTCTCGACGATCCACAGATGACGGCACGCGTCACGAAGAATATCGGCGTTTCCCACCGGCGCCTCGGGAACTACGAAGACGCAACGACCTATACTCTCGCAGCGCAACAGCTCTATCGCGCACTCGGAGCAGAGTCGGAGATCATCCGTACCGAGTGGACGCTCGGCCTGATTGATCTGCGCGTCGGCGAGACGGAAGCGGGATTGGCCCGGCTTCGCGGTGCAGCCGCGGCATTCGAAGCTCTGCTGATGTCCGCGGACGCCGGCTTCGTGAAGCTCGACTTGACCGAGGAACTGCTGCGGCTCGAGGAATGGAACGAAGCAGGGATGATGGCCTCCCAGGCGGCCGAAGCCTTCGCCCGCGCCGGTGCGAAGCTCCACCTGAGCACGGCCCTGGCATTTCTTCGCCAGGCAGTACAGCAACGCTCTGCCACCCTGGAACTGGTGCAGTACGTTCGCGATTACGTCAAGGCGGACGAGGAAGAACGACTGTTCGCCCCGCCCTCGGCGACGCAGTAGATAGGGCTGCCAACTTCCGAGGAGGATTCTCGCGCTTCTCCAGGAAAGCTCTCAACCTCCCTGAGAGGCTCTTTGCCTCCGAGGGACACTTCGATAACCTCCCCTAAAGGTTCTCATAGCCTCCCCCGAAGGCATTCAATCGTCCCCGAGCGGTGTTCGAGACCGAGCTGGGAGGCATGGGAGGCCACCGCCGGAGACCGCTGATACCACTCCCGAAGGTCTTGATGCCACTCGCGGCGGTTCCCGATACCACTGCGAGCGGTTCTCGACACCACTCCGTGCGACTCTTGCTACCACTCGGCGTGGTTTCGACGCCACTCGGAGTGGCTCCTGATTCCTCTCGGAGTGGTTCTCGATTCCACTCGGAGTGGTTCTTGATTCCTCTCGGAGCAGTTTCGATGCCTCTCGGGGTGGTTCTCGCTTGCACTCGGAGTGGTTCTCGATTCCACTCGGAGTGGGAATCAGGCTTCTGTCAACGGCCATCCAACTCTCCGGCCGGCCGGCCAGCCGCGCGAGCGGGCGTGACCCTTCCCCGCTGTGGCTGTCGAGGATGGAGCGTGCTGTGACCTTTTTCGCGCTGAAACGTCTAAGAGGTATGCAGCACAAGTTGGATTTGCGGAGCGCGTGGGGAGCGCCGCGTCGCGAGCAAGGCCTGCGTCATTCGCGCTACGGAACGCTCATGCCGGTTCCGCGCGCTCGAGGATGGCGTGCCTGTGACCTTTTTCCCGCTGAAACGTCTAAGTGGTATGCAGGCCAAGTTGGATTCGCGCGGCACGTGGGTGGGCTACGCGCCGCAGCCAGGCCATCGTCATCGTTCGCGCTGCGCAATGCTCAGGACGATTCCGCGCATCGAGGATGGAGGGGCTGTGACCTTTTTCCCGCTGAAACGTCTAAGTGGTATGCAGCACAAGTCGGATTCGCTGGTCACACAGGCAAGCGTGCCGCGTGACGCGCGAATATCAGCACGCATCTGGCGCGCGTCATTTCAGGTCTCCGTCGACGTCGAGCATGGAGGGCCTGTGACCTTTTTTTCGCTGAAACGTCTAAGTAGGTATGCAACACCAGTCGGATCTGCGCGGCGCATGGGGCAGGCGCCGCTGGGGCGCGAGGCCGTCCAACCTTCGCGCGTAGCGTGACCCTGGTGCCGGCGCCGCTCGAAGCGGCGGCATCAGGCTGTAGACGATGGAGGGGGCTGTGACCTTTTTGTCGCTGAAACGTCTAAGTGTGTATGCAGAACAAGTCAGATTTTGCGGCGCGTGCGCATCGCGGCCGCCAGGCGGGCGGGGGCTGACGGCCAGCCTTCGCGCGTAACCCGACGCTCATGTCGCCGCCCCTCGTAGCGGCTGCATGAGGTCTTGGCACCGAGTAGAGAGAGGAGGTGCTCAAGGGTGGTGTTCCCTTCGGGTTGTTGATCCGTTTCCCGTAGTAAGTCGACCGAATCCGAGTCTCGCGGCACGTGCGCACCGTGCCGCTTTGCGCGCGAGGTTGGCGCTCAGCCTTGGCGCGTGACCCATCTCATGTCCATGCCGCGCGTAGCGGCCACATGAGATTTTCGATTGAGGTGCATCATGACTAACATTCCAGATCCCGGCGTACCTACGCCACCTGTGCCCAACGCCCAGCCGAGTGTGTTGACCGGCTCGGACGAGGTGGCCGCTCAGTTCATCGCGGCGCTCAATACTGCGATCGCACTGATCCCGGCCTTCGAACCGAAGCATCCCGAAACCCTGAAGTTCGTGAAGCGATACGTCTCGTTCGGGGACGATCTCATCACAAGCGCGATCTCCGCGGTGGAGAACAATACGGAGCTCGCGGCGGCGAAAAAGTTCGACGTTCAGAGGGGACGTGCCACGTACCAGTTCATGACCGCGTTCCGGCCGGCCATCGACATCGTGGACACCCTCAGCGCGAATCTCAAGTTCACGTACCAGGCCCGCAAGGCCGAGGCGATCGCGGATGCTCTGCGGTTGTTCGCCGCGGCCAAAGGGCTCGGGCATGACCCTGCCAGCGCGGATGTCGCTGCTCATGCCGAGAACATGAAGCGCGATCTCAAGCGGCCGAAGGGGAACAAGACGCCGAAGGCGGGAAAGACGCCGGCGGGGAACACGCCGGCGCCCGTTCCGACCAAAACACCCGTGACGCAGTAAGCAGTAACGCGTAGCAGTTGAACCGGCACGGCCGCGCCTGGAAGCGCGGTCGTGCCCAACACGGACCCCAGACAGGCTAATGAGAGGAGTTTCGTGTCATGCGAAACATACATCAGACGTTCTGTTCGGTCATTCCGCCGC
>DATLWH010000280.1:0-2111 GCA_035576505.1 Thermoanaerobaculia bacterium
CAAGTTCGCCCGCCCGCTCATCCCGACCACCATCACCGCCGTCAATTCCTATCAGCCCCTTCAGCAACGCAACCTCTTCAACGTGCCGAAGGGCCAGGCGGCTGTCGACTACGACGACTCGATGTATCCGATCAGCACGAGGCTGGCCGCGCTCACGGTGGCACTGCTCTATTCGATCAATGTGAAACTCGCTGACTCCGGCGAAGAGGCGCTGCAGGTGTACCAGTGGGCCAAACGTCATGTGAAGCAGCCGGACGGCGGGGGCATCCGCACCTATGTCGATGACATGCAGCGCGACGTCGAACGGACGTTGAACCGCCGCCGCAAGCCCCAGAAGCCCTCCGGCACCCCTCCCTCCACCCCTCCCGTCAATCCGTCTCCCACCCCTGCTCCAACACAGGGCTTCCTGGCCCCTGCGCTGGCCGCGAAGGCGAAGGCGAAGAGCGGTCTGGACGATGACGAGCTCTTCGATCTGGTTCACGAAGCGGCGAAACCGGATTCGAAGAAGTAGCCGTTCGTGGGAAGGGGGCGCCGCGTTTAGAGAACGCGGCGCCCCATCGCGTCGCGACTTCCCTCAGGTCGCAGAGAGTCAGAAGTATTCCGCTTCGCTGGAACAGAGATCTGGAACAATCTGTCGAACACTTGACGCGATGTATACGCGTGCGATATACGTCGCCAGTGGTCAATCTTGACCCTTCGACGTGGGAAGGTTGCGACTGGGACGATGGGAACATCGGTAAGAACTGGACGAAGCATCGAGTTACGGATTGGGAGATCGAAGAAATTTTTCTCAACCAGCCGGTCGCGTTTGGCTCCGATACCGCGCATTCCGACAGAGAGCACAGATACTACGCTCTCGGTCAGACCAACCGCGGGCGCTGGCTCTTCGTCGGGTTTACCGTGCGCGGTAACCTGGTCCGTCCGATCACGGCTCGCGACATGAATGCACGGGAGCGGAGATCCTATGAAACCTCGAAAGAAGATACCAACGTTCAAGGATGAAGACGCGGAGCGCGAGTTCTGGGCGAAGGCAGACTCGACTGAGTACATCGACTGGTCCCAGGCGAAGAGGATCATGTTGCCGAACTTCCGGCCTACGCTTCGGACGATCTCTCTTCGTCTGCCAGAGTCGATGATCGCGGAGCTCAAACTGCTCGCCAATGAGAGGGATGTGCCCTACCAGTCGTTGCTGAAAGTCTTCCTTGCCGAGCGGATCAGTGAAGAGCGGACGGGAACGCGTCGCGGGCGAAGTGCGACGTCTCGCAAACGTGCGGGGTAATTTCGCGATGCACTTGCTGGCGAATACCATCTTGCCAAGCCTCACACTCGGCGGCGAGACGCCGCCTGGCCAGCCGCCGAGACGGCAGCGCTCCGGTGCGCTGCGCGCTTACGAGCTGCCGGCGGCGATCTTCTTCTGTGCCACGACTCGCATCGAGTGATCGAGGATCCGTTTGCGGATGCGGATCGATTCGGGGGTCACCTCCACCAGTTCGTCGTCTTCGATCCATTCGAGGCATTGCTCGAGGGTCATGATCTTCGGCGGCGTCAGCTGCACGGCCATGTCGGAGCCGGAGGCGCGCATGTTGGTGAGGTGCTTTTTGCGGCAGACCTGGACCACCATGTCGGCGTCGCGGGAGTTTTCGCCGACGATCTGGCCGCCGTAGACCTTCAGGGCGGGGGAGATGAAGAGGACGGTGCGCTCCTGGAGCGGCTCGATGGCGTATGCGGTCGTGTCGCCGGCTTCTTTGCTGATCAACGCGCCGCGGTTGCGACCGGCGATCTCGCCGCGGTAGGGGCCGTATTCGAGGAAGGTGTGGTACAGCAATCCCGTGCCGCGCGTTTCGGTTAGGAACTCGGTGCGGATGCCGAAGAGGCCGCGCGTGGGGATCTTGAACTCGATGCGCACGCGGCCGGAGCCGGGGTTGACCATGTCGGTCATCTCGCCGCGCCGCGTCTGCAGTTTCTCCATGACGGCGCCGACGTGCGCTTCGTCGATGTCGACCACGAGCGCCTCGTACGGCTCGCTCTTGCGGCCGTCGATCTCTTTGAGGATGACCGTGGGACGCGACAGGGCGAACTCGAAGCCTTCGCGGCGCATGTTCTCGGCCAGG
>DATLWH010000281.1:0-9632 GCA_035576505.1 Thermoanaerobaculia bacterium
AATCAACGAGCAGTATCAAACCTCGATCGATGCCACCAAGGTCTACAGTTACCCGACGCTGGCCGAGCTCAGTCGTCATGTCAAGGGAGCAATCGAGAAGCAAGCTACGCTGTCGAGTCCAGTTACGGTGCAAGCGGCCGAACCGCCGATACTGCACGAGATCATGAGGGGAACTACCGTTGGGAAACTCACTTCCCGGCGGAACCGCGCGATAGCGCGAATCGTCGCCGGCGCCCCCGTGCCGCGTCCACTCCAACCGATTGCGATCGTCGGTATGGCCGGTCAATTCCCGCAGGCAAGAAACGTGGACGAGTTCTGGCAGAACCTGGCACAAGGGCGGAACTGCATCACAGAGGTTCCGCGCCAGCGTTGGGACGCGAATGCCTACTATCAACCCGGCGATGCCGCGGCCGGCAAGACCAACAGCCAATGGTTCGGGGCTCTGGACGAATACGATCGATTCGATCCGCTCTTTTTCAACATCTCGCCGACCGAAGCGGAGCTCATGGATCCCCAGCAGCGGGTATTCATGCAGACGTGCTGGCAAAGCATCGAGAATGCCGGATACGACGCGCGCGGGTTGTCCGGAAGCAAGTGCGGCGTCTACGTTGGTTGTGCCGCCGGTGACTATCAGCAGTTGTCGCGGCAGCACCAATTGAGCGCGCAGGGTTTCACCGGTAACGCGATGTCCATTCTGGCCGCGCGGATATCGTACTTCCTGAACCTGCAAGGCCCTTGCGTCTCCATCGATACGGCGTGCTCGTCATCGCTGGTTGCCATCGCCCAGGCCTGTGACAGTCTGAACTCTGGCGGAAGCGACCTGGTGCTGGCCGGCGGCGTTTACGTCATGGCCGGTCCCGATATGCACATCAGGACGGCGCAGGCCGGAATGCTCTCGCCTGAGGGAAAGTGCTTCACGTTCGATGAGAGAGCGGACGGGTTCGTACCGGGCGAGGGTGTGGGTGTGGTCGTGTTGAAGCGCCTTGCGGACGCGCAAAAAGATCGGGACATCATCCATGGCGTCATTGAAGGATGGAGCGTTAATCAGGACGGGAAGACCAACGGCATCACAGCGCCCAATCCGGAGTCGCAAACGCGCCTGATGCAAGAAGTCTACGACAAATACCAGATCGATCCGGCGAATATCCAGCTGATCGAAGCGCATGGCACGGGTACGAAACTGGGCGATCCGATCGAAGTGGAAGGACTGAAAGCGTCGTTCGAGAAGTACACCGGGAAGAAAGGCTACTGTGCGCTTGGCTCCGTGAAGAGCAATATCGGTCACTGCCTCACCGCGGCTGGAATTGCCGGCGTGATCAAATTACTCCTGGCGCTGAAACACAGGCAACTGCCGCCGACCATCAATTTCGAGCGACTCAACGAACGTATCGATCTGAACGATAGCCCGTTCTACGTCAACAACCGGCTCCAGGAGTGGAAGGTCGACGGCGCGGCACGACGGCTGACGGCGGTCAGTTCCTTCGGCTTCAGTGGCACCAATGCGCATCTGGTGATTGGCGAATATCTGCCGGCGGCTGAACAGGCACTGGTTCCAGTTGCCACACCGAACACGAAGACCGTCATCCCTCTCTCGGCCAGAACGGAAGAGCAACTGAAGCAGCGGGCCCGCGATCTTCTGTCCTTCATTCGTCAGGACGCGCAGTCCTCCGGCCTCATGGAGATTGCCTATACTTTGCAAGTCGGTCGAGCAGCCATGGACGAGCGCCTCGGTTTCGTAGTGAGTTCGGTCGGACAGTTGGCTGAGAAACTCCAGGCCTGGATCGATGGCGAGCAGGGGATCGAAGAGGCTTACCAAGGGCAAGCGAAGCGCAGCAGGGAGAGCCTGATCCTCATCAGCAGAAATGATGAAATCAAGAACACACTCGTTGGCGGGTGGATCGCGCAGAAGAATTTGTCTGCGCTACTTGACCTTTGGGTCAAAGGACTCGATTTTGATTGGAACTGGCTTTATGGCGAAGATAAACCGCGCCGCGTCAGTCTGCCAACGTATCCGTTTGCGAAAGAACGCTATTGGATCGAAACAGCGACGAACGGCAAGGAGGCGACACCGCGCGGCGCGATGGCTGTGCTTCACCCGCTGCTGCACAGAAACACCTCCGATCTGAGCGAGCAGCGCTACAGCTCGACGTTCACCGGCGATGAGACTTTCCTGGCCGACTATCAGATAAAGGCGAACGGCCAGGGCGCGCATAGAGTGCTCCCGGGCGTGGCATATCTGGAGATGGCACGGGCAGCAATCGAACAGGCATCGCCGGCGCGGTCCGAATCGGCGGTCATGGAGCTGCACGACATCGTCTGGGCGCTGCCGATCGTAGTCGATGAGAGCAGGCGGGTGAGCATTGCGCTGTCGGCGAACGACAACGGGCGGATCGATTTCGAGATTTATAGCCAGGACTCTGATCGTGAGACTGTTCATTGCCATGGTCGCGCCGTGATCAGTTATGAGCCGGCGCCGGCCGCCCTCGACCTCGAGCAACTCAAAGCGCAGATGGAAGAGGGCCGCCAAGCGCCGGATGGCGTTTACGCGGTATGGTCGCGGATGGGACTTGATTATGGACCGACCTATCGAGGAGTTACGGCGGTCTATTGCGGGAGCGGCCAGTTGTTGGCGCAGTTGCGACTACCGAACGTCGTTGTGGACGGTTGGCGGGACTATGTCCTTCATCCGAGTCTGATGGAGGGTGCGTCGCAGGCCACGGTCGGATTGACCTCTGCCGGCTCCGAGTCGAGCAGGCCGCGGCTGGCGTCTGCCCTGAAGTCGCTGCGCATCATCTCGCCATGCACGTCTGAAATGCTGGCGTGGGCACGTTTCGCCCAGGGAGGCGAGGCGGACGCGGTCGTCAGACTGGACGTCGATTTGTGTGATGAGCGCGGGAACGTCTGTGTGCAGATGCGCGGACTGTCGTTGTGCGAGATGAGCGAAGAGATCGGTGCCGCCGTTACGCCGATGCCTGCGATCGGCAGTCTATTTGCCACGCCGGTGTGGCGGGCGAGCGAGGTGGACGCCTCCGCGGGCCTGAGCGGCATCGAATTCGCCGAACACCACATCGTCTTGTGCGAGCTGTCGGAAGTCGAGGTAGACCAGCTGCAGTCTTTGCTTCCGCAGAGTCAATGCCTCTTGCTGCAGGGGACAGGGGACACGATCGCGAAGCGCTACAGCGACTTCGCAGTCGCCTGCTTCGAAGGGTTCCAGAGGATCCTGGAGCGCAAGGCTCTGAGCCGCGTGCTTCTTCAGATCGTCGTGGCCGACCATGAGGAAGGCGCGCTGTTCGCCGGTCTCTCGGCTTTGCTGAAGACTGCGGCGCTGGAGAATCCGCAATTCATCGGTCAACTCATCCAAGTCCCGGCGCAAACGACGGCTGAGGAGCTGGCCGGTCAACTGCAAGCGGAGAAGCCGGGGTCGCTGGAGCCGTCGGCCCGGTATGAACAGGGTGGACGGCAGATCCTGCGCTGGCGGGAGCGGCTGGTCGACCTGAACGCGCCACCGATCGCGTTCAAAGATCACGGCGTCTACCTGATCACCGGCGGACTCGGTGGTTTGGGTCTTCTCTTCGCGAAAGAGATCCTCGAGCACACCCGCGAGACGCAGGTGGTGTTGACCGGGCGCTCGGCAGTCAGCCGCGAAAAGCAGGCGCTGTTGGACGCACTGCCCGCGCAAAGCGGGCGGGTGACCTATCGTTCACTCGACCTCGGCGACCCCGATCAGGTCGAGCAACTCATCGCCACAATCATAGACGAGCACGGACAGCTCAACGGCATCCTTCACGCCGCCGGCTTGCTGGCCGATAACCTCATCCGGAAAAAGACCAGCGACGAATTCCGTGACGTCCTCGCGCCGAAAGTCACCGGCACGTTCAATTTGGACCAGGCCAGCCGGAACGTCGAGCTCGATTTCTTTGTGCTGTTCTCTTCCATCGCCGGCGTGCTTGGGAATCCGGGCCAGGCCGATTACGCGACGGCGAGCGGTTTCATGGACCAGTTTGCCGCCTATCGCAACCGGCAGGTGTCTGCCGGCCAACGGCATGGGCGTACGCGGTCGATCAACTGGCCATTGTGGCAGGCCGGTGGGATGAGCCTCGATGCGCCGAGCCAGGAACTGATCCTCCAAACCGCCGGCATCCGGCCGATGAGGACATCCACAGGTCTGCAGGCGTTTTATCGCAGCCTTGCGTTGCCTTACGACCAGATGCTGGTCGTCGAAGGTATACAACCGAAGATCAAGGCCTTCCTGCAAAAGACACGCATTTTCGACCGATCTGCGATTGCTGAGGCAGCCGCTTCGCTTCCGTACGCGCCTGCGGAGACGGAGGGGGCAATCAGCCCGGTAGAACTGCAGCAGCAGCTCAAATTCCTTATGGGCGAGCTGCTGCGGATTGATATTTCCGTCATCGACGTCGATCAGCCTTTCGTCGAGTTGGGGCTGGATTCTTTCCTTGGCGCCGAGCTGGTCGTCGCAATCAACAGGAGATGGGGCACGGAGCTCTCTCACATCAAACTGTTCGACTATTCGACCGTAAGGGCGTTCTCACTGCTCCTCGAACAAGAAATCCGGAATGTGCCCGGATATGACGTACAGGCGCCCGAAGCAGCGGCCGTCCGATCGCTGGTCCCGGCCGCCGGTCCTCAACTCGGTATCAGGAAGAGGGACCGCGTCGGCCGGACAGGTACCAGCCGACAGATGGGTGATGATCACAGGATCGCAATCATCGGGATGTCAGGAAGATACCCGCAGGCAGGCGGTCTTGGACAATTCTGGGATAACCTGGTCGAGGGGCGAAACTCCATCACCGAAGTGCCTGCATCGCGCTGGGACGTTCATCGTTACTACGATCCGGATCGTACGAAGAGCGGCACGACCTATTCCAAATGGCTTGGAGCGCTGGATGATGTCGATTGTTTCGATCCGCTCTTCTTCCGGATCTCTCCGCAGGAAGCCGAGTACATGGATCCTCAGCACAGGCTCTTCCTGCAGGAGAGCTACAAGGCGTTCGAAGATTCAGGCTACTCCAGCAATACGCTGAGCAACACGAAATGCGGTGTCTACCTTGGCATTTCGACCAGCGATTACCTGTCGCTCATTTCGCGAAACGGGGTCCAGTCGGCGCCGGTCACCAGTAACAGCTACTCCATCGCAGCTGCAAGAATTGCCTATCACCTCAACCTGAAAGGACCGGCAATTGCTGTCGATACCGCCTGCTCCTCGGCGTTGGTGGCGATTCATCTCGCGGCACAGGCGCTGATGAGCCGTGAGATCGACATGGCCCTGGCGGGAGGAGTCAGCCTGTGGCTGACGCCGGAATCCTATGTGGCGATGAGCCAGGCTGGGATGTTCTCCGCCGAGGGTCAGTGCAAGACCTTTGACGAAGGGGCCGATGGAATTGTCAACGGTGAAGGCGTGGGCGCCGTGGTGCTCAAACGTCTGAAAGATGCGCAGGCGGATAACGATTTCATCTACGGAGTCATCCTGGGCTCAGGCATCAATCAGGATGGCAAGACGAATGGAATCACCGCGCCGAGCGTCAATAGCCAGATCGAACTGGAGCGAAGCATTTATGCCAGATTTGATATCGCTCCTGAGACCGTCAGTTATGTCGAGACCCACGGAACGGGCACGCGGTTAGGCGATCCGATCGAGCTGGAGGCCCTCGCGACGGTTTTCAAAGAAAAGACCGCAAAGAAGAACTTCTGCGCCCTCGGCTCCGTGAAAAGTAACATCGGGCACACGACGGCGGCCGCGGGCGTGGCCGGTTTGCAGAAGGTTCTGCTGTCGATGCGCCACCGGATGCTGGTACCGACTCTTAATGTCGTACGAGAGAACTCCCGCTTCGATTTCACGAATTCGCCCTTCTACATCAGCCGGCAAAAGCAGTCGTGGGATGTAACACCAGGCTCTCTCCGGCGAGCAGCGGTCAGCTCCTTCGGTTTCAGCGGTACCAACGCCCACTTGGTAGTCGAGGAGTATTCAATGGAGGCTAGACCGGCCGTTCCCTCCATTGGCGATACGAAGTTCATTGTTCCGCTGTCGGCTCGCACCGAGGAGCAGTTGTGGCAGCGGTCACGGGATCTGCTGGAATTTATTCGCACGGTACAGCCGGTCGATCTGGCCGACGTCGCCTGGACGCTGCAGGTCGGCCGGGATGCGATGGAAGAGCGGCTGGGTTTCATCGTGAGCTCGATCGATCAGCTGGCGGACGTACTAACTGCCTACATCAGCGGCCAGAAGAACATCGAAGGAATTCGTCAGGGACGTGTCGAGCCCGGCAACGACGGAATGACGATGATCGGCCGGGACGACGACATGCAGGAAGCGATCGATAAGTGGATCGCGCGCAGGAAGCTCTCGAAACTCCTCGATTTATGGATCCGAGGGCTGCAGTTCGATTGGAACAAGCTCTATGGCGGCGTAAAGCCGCGGCGCATTCCGTTACCCACATATCCGTTCGCCAGGGAACATTACTGGATCGAAGATACGACCTCCAGTTGCTCTCTGGAAAGCCGGTTCGTGTCCGCGGAAGACATGAGGTCGATCGAAGACATCATCGATGAGATCGACGATGAAACGACGGACACGGAGCAGGCCGTTAGAGCGTTGAAGATGCTGGTGTAGAGGAATCCGCACTAGTCACCAAGTGCAGCACTCCCCCCCTCCCCGCCCCCCCAATAAAGAGAGCGTGATGGTCGACTTCATCGAGTATGTGGTTGCGGAATTAAAGAGCAAGAGGCTGTCGAAGACGAACGCCGCAGCGCTCGTCAGGCAGTTCTCTCGCCGTTCCTCAATCCCGGCGCCGGCATCGGCATCGGTCATCCACCCATTACTGCATCGCAATACCTCCGATCTGAGCGAGCAGCGCTATCGCTCGACCTTTGCCGGAGATGAATTCTTCCTCGTCGATCATCAGGTGAAGACGAGCGGCCACGCCGGTCAGAAGGTGCTGCCGGGAGTGGCGTATCTGGAGATGGTGCGAGCGGCGATCGAGCAGGCGTTGCCGGCGAAGCCGGAGTCCACGCTGCTGGAGCTGCACGGCACGGTCTGGGCGCAGCCGATCGTCGTTGCCGGAGACAAGCAGGTCAGCATCGGGTTGTTCGCGAATGACAACGACGGCGTCGACTACGAGATTTGCAGCGAAGACGCGGAGCGGCGGATCGTCCATTGCCAGGGTCGCGCGGTATTCAGCCCCCAGCAGGCGCCGGCACGGCTCGATCTCGACCAGATCGAAAGTCGGATGGGGCAGGGACAGATCGAGCCCGACGCCGTTTACGCAACGTGTGCCCGCATGGGACTTGTGTATGGGCCTGCATTTCGAGGCATCACCCTCATCAAACGTGGAAGCGGCGAGCTATTGGCGCAACTGCGGCTGCCGAATGTCGTGGCGGAGAGCGCGGGAGACTATGTCCTTCATCCAAGCCTGATGGACGGGGCGCTGCAGGCCGCGGTTGGGTTGATGGAGAGCGGGTCTGGTGGAACCCGCCCGCGTATCCCCTTTGCGCTGGAAGTTTTGCGCATCGTCTCGCCGTGCGTCCCGGAGATGGTGGCCTGGGTGCGGTACGCGGCGGGTAGTAAGGTGACGGATAACGTCGTCAAGCTCGATTTCGATCTGTGTGATGCGCTCGGAAACGTCTGTGTCCAGATGCGCGGATTTTCATCGCGCATCCTGACGCACGAGATCGATACAGACGCACGGGAGCAGGCGTCGCGAAGCCTGCTCGCCATTCCGGTCTGGGAGACGAGTAGCGCCGAGGCAACCGCCGGCGCGAGAGAAGCGGAATACGCGGAACACCATGTGATCCTGTGCGAGCTGGCCAAGATCGAGATCGGGAAAATCGCGGGTTCCCTTCCGCAAGGCCGGTTCCTCTCGCTGCAGAGCTCACAGGAGACGATCGCGCGGCGTTACGCCGCCCACGCCCTTGCCTGCTTTGAACGGATAAAAGAAATACTCCGCAGCAAGCCTCAAGGGAGGGTGCTCGTCCAGATCGTCGTCCCCGGCCACGAGGAGCAGGCTCTGCTTGCAGGTCTCTCGGGGTTGCTGAAGACGGCGGCACTGGAAAACCCGCGCGTCGTCGGTCAACTCATTCTCGTCCCGGCCGACACGACGGCCGAAGAACTGGGCGGGCAGCTGCAAGCGGAGAAGCTCCATGCGCTTGATTCGCTGATCCGATACGCAGACCGCGGCCGGCAAGTCCTGCGTTGGCGGGAGGTGCCGCCGAACGAGGACAGGCCGCCTGTGGCGTTCCGTGATGACGGTGTCTACCTGATCACCGGTGGGCTCGGCGGACTGGGAGTTCTGTTTGCGAAGGACATCCTTGCGCAGACTGGCCAAGCCAGAGTGGTCCTGACTGGGCGCTCGGCCTGGAGCGCCGAAATGCAGGCCCGCCTGGATGAATGGGCGCCGCAAGCCGCCCGGCTGAGCTATCGGCAGGTGGATCTCGGCGATCCCGATCAGGTCCGGCAACTCGTCGTCACCATCAGAGACGAGTACGGACAGCTCAGCGGCATCCTTCACAGCGCCGGGATGATTGCGGACAGCTTCCTCCTGAAAAAGAGCAGCACCGAATTCAGCGAAGTCCTCGCGCCAAAAGTCACCGGCACGTTCCACCTGGACCAGGCCAGCCATGACGTGGAGCTCGATTTCTTCGTGCTGTTCTCTGCTATGGCCGGTGCGCTGGGCAACCCGGGTCAGGGCGATTATGCGGCCGCGAACGGTTTCATGGACCAGTTTGCGGCCCATCGCAATCGCCAGGTGGCCGCGAAGCAACGGCATGGGCGGACACTGTCGATCGACTGGCCGTTATGGCAGTCCGGCGGGATGGCGATCGATAAGACGAGCCGGCAGCTTCTCCAGCAAACCACCGGCATGCGGCCGATGCAGACGGCAACCGGCATGGAGGCCTTCCATCGCAGTCTGGCGCTGTCCTGCGATCAGATTCTGGTCGTAGAAGGCGATCTGACGCAGATACGGCGCGCGTTGCTTGGTGCTCCCGGACCAGCGACAGACTTTCAAGGGGAACATACGGCGGCTGTTGGGATTGATCCGGAGAGACTCACAGAGAAAACGCAGGAGTACTTGCGCAGGCAATTTTCGGGAGTCTTGAAATTGCCGGCCCACGAGATCAATCCGCGCGCGGCCCTGGAGAACTACGGCATCGACTCCATCCTGGCGATGAAACTGACCAGCCAGTTGGAGAAGACGTTCGGATCACTTTCCAGGACCCTGTTCTTCGAATACCAGACGATTCGCGAGCTGACCGAATATTTCATCACGCAGCACGCGGCGCAATTGACCGCTCTCTTTGCGCTGGCCGCCAGTCGCCCAACCGAAATCAATGCATCGACCGCGCTGACCGTCCCTCCCGCTCCGGTGCAACTGGTCTCGACCCGTCGGTTCAGCCGTCCGCATCGCGCGGTGTCCGGCTCGACGGCGGATGTCGATCCGATCGCTATCATCGGATTGAGCGGCCGGTACCCCGAGTCGCCCGATATCGAAGCCTATTGGGAGAATCTGCGCGACGGGAAGGATTGCATCACCGAAGTGCCGAGGGAACGCTGGGACTGGCGGGAGTTCTTCAGCGAAGACCGCAGTAAGAGCGGACACCATTACAGCAAGTGGGGCGGC
>DATLWH010000282.1:0-2949 GCA_035576505.1 Thermoanaerobaculia bacterium
CATCAGGGTCCATCTGCCCGGCCCCGTACCGAAAGGAGGGCAGGCACGGATTCGCATCATCAAGACCTACACCGATGCCGCCTCGTATTACCTGAAAGACGGCAATCTGGTCTTCGAACGTCCCCTCGGCATCAAGCGCAACGTCGTGCTTCTGCCGAAGTCGTGGGAGATCATCGAATGCGCCTCCCCGGCCATCGTCTCTACTGACGCCGATGGGCGCGTCCGCGTCAGTTTCTCAACGATCGCGACGATCAGTTGCCCGTCAGGATCGTCGCGCGGAGGCTGCCATGAAACGCCTGCTGTTCCTCTGCCTGGCCCTGCTGCCTCTTTCACTCGTGGCGCAGGAGCCCCATCATCGCGCGGAGCAGGATCGCGTGATCAGCTACTGGCTTCTCGACCCGTCCACGCACCAGTTCCGCATTTCCCACGACTTCACGGTGACTCGACCGGGGCAGAAATCGGTCCACAGCTTCGTACGCAAGGGAAGCGTCGTCTCTCCCGACGCGAAGATGATCGATCTCGACACAGGCCATGAGCTCGTGACCCATGCCGTGGCCGGCAAGGACGTCAACGCGCTGGGCTACTACCCGAACAAGGTCGAGCCCGACTCCGTGGCCGTTCAGGGCGATCTCGATCATCCCGTCGCCGAGGGCCAGTCCACGCGCGTCCGCGTGCAGGAGACCTACACCGACCCGATCGGCTATACGACGGAAGGGGCTGAACTGGTCTGGAAACGCACACTCGGACGGCCGGTGAACTACGTAACCCTCCCCGCCGGCTGGATGCTGACCTCCGTGAACACGCCGGCCATCATTTCACTCGACTCCGAGGGGCGGACACGATTGCGCTTCACCAACATCCGCAATGATGAGTTGTCGATCGTGATCCGAGCGAGGAAGAGGCCGTCATCCGCAGATAGCGCAGATGTACACAGATAAGCGAGTCTTCCATCTGCGTTTCATCTGCGTCATCTGCGGACCGGTTTCAGCGTCACCACGCCAATCCGCCGTCCGTTGGCGGAGTCGTCGATCAGCGTGGCCAGGCGGCGGGCACGCGTCTCTTCCTTCTTTGCGCTCATGACCCAGTAGATACAGACGCGTCGATAGGAGGGCGGCTGGGCGTTGAAGAACTGCCAGGCCTTCCGGTTCGCGCGAAAAGTCTTCTCGTGGGCTGGCTCGAACGTCCGCAGCTCGTTCTCGTAGGAGTAGATCGAGGACTTGTCCTCACGACGCTTTTCGAACGCGCGCAGACCGGCGGGCCGCATCAGACCGAGCTTCGTCAGTTCGGCGACGCGGGCAATGTTGACCGCGCTCCAGTTGCTGATGGGCTTTCGCGGCGTGAAGCGGATGCTGTAGCTGGCATCGTCGATTCGCCTGCGCACGCCATCGATCCAACCGAAACAGAGGGCCTGGTCGACCGACTCCGGCCAGGTCATCGACGGCCTGCCCGAGTCCTTCTTATGAAAACCGACCAGAAGCTCCGACGCTTTGTCGTGATTCTTCTCCAGCCACTTGCGAAACGCGGCAGGCGTGGCGAAGAACGTCGGCTCCATCGCGGTCGAGGATAGCAGGGGGGCCGAAGAAAATTTTCGCGGGCCTGTCGATTTCAGTCAACCTTGTTCGACTATGGAGCAAGGAGAATAGAACCATGGAATACCTACTGCTGATTTACGACGGTGAAACGCGCCATCAGGGGAAGTACGACGGCTCTGAGATGGCTGGCTACGAGGCGTTCGGCAAGGAGTTCGCCGGCGCAATCAAGGGCGGCAATCCGCTGCAGCCGACCAGCACGGCCACGAGCGTCCGTGTGCGCGATGGCAAGCGGCTGACCACCGACGGGCCGTTCGCGGAGACCAAGGAACAGCTCGGCGGCTACTACCTCGTCGAAGCGGTCGACCTCGACGCCGCCATCGCCATGGCCGCGAAGATCCCGGGGGCGGCCCACGGCACAGTCGAGGTTCGGCCCATCCTGAAGTTCTCGTAACTATCATGTCGTGGTCTTGACCGCGATCGAAGAGACTTTCCGTGCGGAGTGGGGCCGTCTTCTTGCGGCACTCATTCACCTCCTCGGCGACTTCGACGTCGCCGAGGAGGCCTTGCAGGAAGCCTTCACCATCGCCGTGACCGAGTGGGCCGGCGAGGTTCCGCGCAATCCGCGCGCCTGGCTCTACGGAACCGCGCGGCACAAGGCCATCGACCGTCTGCGCCGAGAGGCGCGCTTCGCGAGCAAACAGGCGGAACTGGCTGCGCTGACGCCGGAGTCGGTGAATGGCGACGAGAACGCTGAGGAGTCGGGAGTGCCTGACGAACGGCTTCGGCTGATCTTCACCTGCTGCCATCCGGCGCTCGCGGAAGAGGCGCAGGTGGCGCTGACGCTGCGCACGCTCTGCGGCCTGACCACCGAGGAGATCGCCCGCGCCTTTCTCGTCCCGACGGCGACGATGGCGCAGCGGCTGGTGCGCGCGAAGGCGAAGATCCGCGGCGCCGCCATCCCCTACCGCGTACCGCCGGCGTCAGAGCTTCGCGAGCGGCTGTCCGCGGTCATGGCGGTGGTCTACCTCGTCTTCAACGAAGGCTACGCCGCCGCGAGCGGCGCATCGCTCGTACGTCACGACCTCTGCGCCGAGGCCATCCGCCTGGCGCGCATGCTCCAGATGCTGATGCCTGACCCCGAGCTCGACGCGCTCCTGGCCCTGATGCTGCTCCACGATTCCCGCCGCAATGCTCGTGTCGACGATGCCGGCGAAGTCGTGCTGCTCGCCGATCAGGATCGCTCACGCTGGGACCGCGTGGAGATTGACGAAGGTCGCACGTTGCTGCGGTCGTCGCTGGTTCGCTCGCGTCCGGGGACGTATGCGTTGGAGGCTGCCATCGCTGCCGTCCACGCCGATGCGACATCTGCCGACGCGACCGACTGGCGTCAGATCGTCGCAATCTACGAGTTGCTGTA
>DATLWH010000283.1:0-7183 GCA_035576505.1 Thermoanaerobaculia bacterium
AGCGCACGCCGCTAGACGCGTATGCCGGCGCCGCTGATCATCGCCATCGACGGTCCGTCCGGAGTCGGCAAGACCACGACAAGCCGCCTTGTGGCCCGCGAGCTCGGTCTCCCGCACATCGACACCGGCGCGATGTATCGCGCCGTCGCGCTGGCCGCCACGCGGGAAGGAATCGACACCCGCGATGAGGGGAGGCTCGAGGAGTTGGCCTCCCGCGTCCGGATCGACTTCATCCCCGGCGAGACTGGCCGCGTCCTGCTCGACGGCGAAGATGTCACGTCGCTCATCCGCACGCCGGAGATGAGCATGGCCGCGAGCAACGTCTCGGCCGTTTCGGCCGTTCGGCGCGTTCTCGTCCGTCTCCAGCAGGAGCTGGGGCGCCGGTCGGGCGGCGTGCTGGAAGGGCGCGATATCGGAACGAAAGTCTTCCCCGAAACGCCGCATAAGTTCTTCCTGACTGCCAGGCCGGAGGTGCGCGCCGAGCGGCGGCACCGCGAACTGCGGGCAAAAGGGGAGAACGTTCCCTACGAGTCCATCCTGGCGGCCACCCTGGCCCGCGACCAGCAGGACTCCACCCGCAGCGACTCCCCGCTCAAATACGACGATTCCTACACCGTCGTCGACACATCCGACCTCCGGATTGACGATGTCGTCAAGCGGATCGCGACGCTGGTTCGGTCGGGACGCCCGTAATTCCTTGACTCCTCGCGAGCCTCGCCACTAAACTCCGCATTTCGACTAGTATCAACAATTTACGCCACAATACGCCTTCGGGCGGATGCGCCGGAATGCGCCGGAAATCCAGGAGGTACCCCGTTTCATGCCGTCGAGTGACGATCCAAAGAACCTGAAACAACCGCTCCGAAAAGGGGGGGAGACAAACGACCTGGAAGGTCTCGGCATGGACGAGTTGCTCGACCTGTACGACCGGAAAATGTCGAATTTCGCGGAAGGCGACATCATCCGCGGACGCGTCCTCAAAGTCATTGGCGCCGAGGTGGTCATCGACATCGGCTACAAATCCGAAGGCGTTCTTCCCGTTCAAGAGGTCACCGGCTATGACGGCCAGGTGACCGTCAAGCCCGGTGACGAGCTCGACGTTTTCATCGAGCGGCTCGAGAACAACAGTGGGTACATCGTCCTTTCCCGCGAGAAGGCCGAACGGATGCTGGTCTGGGACCGCATCGAGGCGGCCTTCAAAGCCGACGAGCCGATTTCCGGGCGTGTCGTCGAACGGGTCAAGGGTGGCCTGGCCGTCGATGTCGGCGGGGTCAAAGCGTTCCTTCCCGGATCGCTCATCGACACCAAGCCGGTCAAGAACCTCGATTCCCTGCGCGGCCACGAGTTTAAGTTCAAGATCGTGTCGTTCGACAAGAAGCGGAACAACATCGTGCTGTCGCGCCGCGCCATCGTCGAGGTCGAACAGGCCGCCGCCAAGGCCGATACGTTCAGCCGCCTCCAGGAAGGGCAGCACACGCATGGCGCCGTCAAGAACATCACCGACTACGGCGTCTTCGTCGACCTCGGCGGCGTCGATGGTCTGCTCCACATCACAGACGTCTCCTGGGGCCGCGTCAATCATCCCTCCGAGTACTTCAACGTCGGCGACGAGATTGAAGTCGTCGTCCTGAAGTTCGATCCCGCCGCGGAGCGGGTCTCTCTTGGCTACAAACAGAAGAGCCAGGACCCATGGACGGACGTCGTGCAGCGCTATCCGCTCGGCTCGAAGGTCCATGGCCGCGTGGTCTCGCTCACGGACTACGGCGCGTTCATCGAGCTCGAAGAAGGGGTGGAAGGACTCATCCACGTTTCCGAGATGTCCTGGACGAAAAAGGTCCGCAATCCCTCCAAGCTCCTGACCATGGGAGCCGAGGTCGATGCCGTCGTCACGGACGTCAACGTGCAGAACCGGCGCATCTCGCTTTCGCTGAAAGCGTTGGAGCAGAATCCGTGGGACACGATCGCCGAGCGTTACCCGATCGGTGCCGTGATCACGGGCAAGGTGCGCAACCTGACCGACTTCGGGGCGTTCGTGGAAGTCGAAGACGGCATCGATGGCCTGATCCACATCTCCGACATGTCATGGAACCGTCGTCTCAAGCATCCGAACGAAGTGCTGAAGAAGGGCGACGCGGTGCAGGCCCGGGTCATCAACGTCGATGGTGAGAACCAGCGCCTGTCGCTCTCGATCAAAGAGTTTCTGCCGAACGAGTGGGACAACTTCGCCAAGGCGCACAACGTCGGCGAAGCGGTCATCGGCACCGTGGCCAAGATCACCGACTTCGGGCTCTTCGTACGCGTTGCCGACGGCGTGGAGGGTCTCGCGCACATCTCGGAGATCTCGCGCGACCCAAAAGCGAAGCTCGACAAAGCGTTTCACGTCGGGGAAGCCGTTCGTGTGCGTGTGATCAAGATCGATTGGACCGACAAGAAGATCGGGCTCTCGACGCGCGACGTCGAGCCGCTGACGGAGGCCGAGATCGCCGAACATGCCGCATCGGCGCCTGCTCCGGAAGAGCACGCGTCAGACGCCGAATCCGAAGAACCGACTCCCACCCCGGAGACCACGCCGCAAGGCTGATCCCATGTCGGAACTCGATCCTGTAACGGCCCCTGGTGACGCCATCGCCGAGCCAATCGTCGAGCCAGTCGCCGAGACCCGTCCGCGCAAATCACGCGCGGGGATGTTCTTCTTCGGCGCGTTCAGCGGCTGCCTGGTCATCGTCGTCGGTGTGCTTTTTCTCGGGGTTCTGATCGCTGCGATGGCGACGAACAACGACGCCACCACGCGCGGTGATGTCTTCGGCGACAAAGTGGCCATCATCCCCATCGACGGGGAGATCCTCGGCTCCCGCGACACCATCGACGCGCTGCACCGCTACGCGCGGAACTCCAGCGTCAAGGCGATCATCGTGCGCATCAACAGTCCCGGCGGAGCGATCGCCCCCTCCCAGGAGATTTACGAGGAGATCCGCAACGTCCGCTCCCGGAGCGGCAAGCCGATCATCGCCTCTCTCGACAGCGTGGCCGCGTCGGGCGGCTATTACATCGCCTCGGCCTGCGACAGCATTGTCGCCAACCCCGGCTCGATCACCGGCTCCATCGGCGTGATCCTGCAGTGGATGCAGACCAAAGACCTGTTGGCCTGGGCGAAGTTGAAACCGGAGACGATCACCAGCGGCGCCATGAAAGCGGCAGGCTCGCCGTACCAGGAGCTCACCGATGCCGAGCGTGCCTATTTTCAATCGATCGTCATGCAACTGCACGGACAGTTCGTCCACGCCGTGGCCGTTGGGCGCAAAGGCAAAATGACGGAGGCGGACGTCAGCAGAATCGCCGATGGCCGCGTCTTCACCGGCGAGCAGGCCCTCGCACTCAAACTCGTCGACCAGCTTGGCAACCTCGACGACGCCATCCGCATGGCCGGTAAGCTCGGAGGCATCGCCGGCAAGCCCGGCACCATCTATCCGAAGAAACGGACGCGCGGCTTTTTCGATCTGCTCACGACCGACGACTCCGATACGGAGACCGCCATCAGCCGCATTCTGACCCGCCGTCCGCGGTTTCTCTTTCAGTGGTAAGCGTCTTGAACGAGGAGGCACCTTTGGATCACCTGGAACCCGAAGACGACATCGAGGGCAAAGCGGGCGTGATGACCAAAGCGGAGCTCGTGGACGAAGTGGCGCGCGTCGTCCAATTGACCAAGAAGCAGGCCGAGACGATCGTCAACATCGTCTTCGATTCCATCGTCGACTCTCTTCGGTCGGGCCAGAAGATCGAGCTCCGCGGCTTCGGCAGCTTCCGCCTCCGCAGCCGCAAGTCGCGCACCGGCCGAAACCCCAAGACCGGTGAGAAGGTGGAAGTACCGTCCAAGAAGATCCCGTACTTCAAACCCGGCAAGGAGCTCAAAGAACTGATCAACAAAGTCATGGAAGCCGCCGTGGCCGCGGATGGCGCCGTGCCGTCGGATGGCGGCGGGAGCGTGTGAGAAGCACCTTCCGCCACCTATGGAAATCCTGTTCACGCCCTGGAGGTATCCCTACTTGACCTCGCCGAAACGCGAGAGCCCACCCTGCATCTTCTGCAACGCCGTGAAATCGAAGACGCTGCGAGACACGTTGACGTTGTTTCGCACGGACCAGGCGCTGGTGATGCTGAACCTCTACCCCTATACGAATGGGCACCTGATGGTGGCGCCGGTCGCGCATGACGCGCTGCTTTTCGACAGCCGCGACGACTCGCTCCGCGCGCTGATCCGTCTCACGGCGGAAGCGCAGCGCATCCTCTCCGATGTCTACCATCCGGACGGCTTCAACGTCGGGATGAACTTCGGCCAGATTGCCGGCGCGGGCGTGGCCGACCATTACCACATGCACATCGTCCCGCGCTGGAGCGGCGACGCGAACTTCATGACCGTCACCGCGCGCACACGCCTCGTGCCGGAGGACCTCGGCGTTACTTACGACAGGCTCCTGCCGCACTTCAGGAAAATTCGAAAGGGGTCTCTCGCAAACCAATGAAAGGCCGCACAATTTTCGCCATGCTGCTGGCGTACCTCGTACCCGGCGCCGGGCATCTCTACCTCGGCCGCCGCGCGCGTGCCATCTCGTTCTTCTGCATTG
Organism: Thermoanaerobaculia bacterium; assembly: GCA_035576505.1. Taxonomy (GTDB): domain Bacteria; phylum Acidobacteriota; class Thermoanaerobaculia; order Gp7-AA8; family Gp7-AA8; genus JADGNZ01. The sequence continues at coordinate 4,623 of DATLWH010000283.1, forward strand.
TCGTGCTGATGTTCGTCATCGGCATCGCCATCGACGGCGATCTCTACACGCTCGGTCATACCGGCGGCTCGGTTCTGCGGTTGCTGGCCGCCCTCGGCTCGCTCGGCTCCGGCGTGATCTACTGGGTGGCCGCGGGCATGGGTGCGCACGGCGACGTCACCTCGATCACCTTCGAGCACGGCACGGCCTTCACGATCACCGCCGGGCTGATGAACCTGCTGCTCGTGCTCGACGTCTTCGACATCGCCCAGGGACGAAAAGAATGAGCCTTCTCCGCAATCACATCGTGCTGATGTTCCTCTACGCCGTGGCCACGGGCGTCTTCTTCGCGCTGCTCTGGAAAGAGACCCGCGACGACCGGATCCGCTTCTTCCTCCTCGTTTTCTGTTCGCTTTTCTTTGGTGGCATCGCGCTGGCCTGGGCGATGTATCCGTTTCCGCTGCATTGATTCCGATGAAACTCGCCATCGTCGCCGGTGAGGCCTCCGGCGATCTCCACGCCGCCGAAGTCCTGCGTGAGTTGAAGAAGCTCGATCCCGCCATCGAGACCTTCGGCATCGGTGGTGATCTGCTCGCCGGCTAAGGGATGCGCCTCCTGCACCACGCCAGGGAGATGGGCATCGTCGGCCTCTTCAACGTCCTGCGGCACCTGCGGATGTTCCGCCGGATCTACGGCGACCTGATCGAAGAAATCGCGCGGCAGCGGCCGGACGCCGTGCTTCTGGTCGACTATCCGGGGTTCAACCTCCGGCTGGCCCGGAGTTGCAATGAGCTCGGGCTGCGCGTCGTCTACTACATCTCGCCGCAGCTCTGGGCGTGGCGGCGGGGGAGGGTGAGGCAGGTGGCCAAGTACGTCGACCGGATGATCGTCATCTTTCCGTTCGAAGAAACGTTTTACCGGGAGCATGGGATCGAGGCCACCTACGTCGGCCATCCGATCATCGAAGAGATCGGCCACATCGAGCGCCCGGCGAAGGACGACGGGGTCACGCGCATCGCCTTGCTGCCCGGATCGCGGCGCGCCGAGGTCGTCTCGCTGCTGCCGGCGATGCTCGACGCGGTAGACATCCTCGCCCGGGAGCGCGCCATCGAGGCGTGCGTCGTTCAGGCCCCGACGATTCCCCGTGCCCTGATCGACCGGTTCGCTGGCGGAAGAAACGTGCGCATCGTGTCCGAGGACAACAGCGAAGCGATCGCAGCCGCGGACGTGGCCCTCTCCTCATCCGGTACGGCAACCCTCGAGTGCGCGGTGCTCGGAACCCCCGTAATCGTGATGTACCGGCTCTCGATGGCAAACTACTGGCTGGGAAGAATGGTCGTGACGATTCCTCACTTCGGCCTCATCAACATCGTGGCCGGGAAGCAAATCGTCCCCGAGCTCATTCAGGGCGATGTGAACGGGCAACGGATCGCCGCCGAAACCCGCGCGCTCCTCCAACCGGTGGTCTACGCCCGGGTGATCGAAGAGCTTGCTGCCGTGCGGAGTAAACTCGGTGACGCCGGCGCCGCCCGACGCGCCGCGAACGCCATCATGGAAGTCGTCACACGATGAAGGTCCTCCGCCGGCTCTACCGCTATCTCATCCGCTACAAGTGGTGGGCGGTGCTCGCATTCGGCTCGATGATCATCTTTGCGGTGACGCAGACCGTGATGATCGGTTTGGTGCAGCCGGTCATCGACATCGGCCTCACGCCGCCCTCGGCAACGCAGCCTGTGGAGGCGCATCCATCGCGCGAGGAAGCGGTGAAGAATCGGGTCATCGACGTCATCCTCAAGCGCGACCTGCCCGAAGGCCAGCGGGGCTGGATCATCGATCACGGCGATCAGGCCTACCAGCAGTTTCACGCCTGGTGGATCAAGGCCAGCCGCAAACTGAAGTTCCGCCGCCTTCTCATGGCGCTGCTGATCGTCATCGTCCTTCGCGCGTTTGCGTCCTTCTTCTCCGAGTACGCCTTCCAGAAAGTCGGCCTCTCCACGGTGCGCGACCTCCGCAACCAGCTATACGAGCGGCTCATCCACCAGAGCCATCGTTTTTTCTCGGAACGATCGACAGGGGAGATGCTCAGCCGCGTCGTGTCGGACGCCGACGCCATCCAGGCCGCGGTGTCGACGCGCATGGGCGATCTCTTCCAGGAATCGCTCACGCTTCTCTTTCTGCTCATCTACGTTTTCTGGACGAATCCTGAGCTGGCGCTGGTCACCATGGTCGTGGCGCCGGTTCTGATCTATCCGGTCGTCCATTTCGGGCGGAGACTGCGCGGTACAACGCATCGTTCGCAGGAACGGATGGCCGACATGGCCACGCTTCTCGAGGAGACGATCCGCGGCGTGCGCATCGTCAAAGCCTTCACCATGGAGCGCTTCGAGATTGGCCGTTTCCGCGACGCCACGAAGCGGCATCTCTCGTCGAACCTGAAGGCCCAGAAGATTCAGGCGCTCTCCTCGCCGGTCATGGACTTCATCACCGGCATCGGCGGTCTGTCGCTCTTCCTGTACGCACAGCGCCGCATCGGCAACGGAACGCTGAGCATCGGCGCGCTCATGGCCTACATGGCGGCGGTG
>DATLWH010000284.1:0-3881 GCA_035576505.1 Thermoanaerobaculia bacterium
TTGCGCATCGTCGACGCATCCGTCTTCCCGAGGATCCCCGGCTTTTTCATCGTCACGCCGATCTACATGATCAGCGAGAAGGCGAGCGAGGTGATTGTGGAGGATGCCAGAGCGCTCCTGTAACATAACCGCGTCCACGAGCTCTATCCGGCAAGGAGGAGAACATCATGCCCCCCTACGATGTGAATCAACTTCTCAAGATGTCGGCGGCTGATCTCGATGCGCTTTTTGCCAAGAGTCCCCCGGGTCCGATTCCGAACGGGCCGGCGGACGGAACGGCCATCGTTGCGCCGGGAACAGCGATCTCGAAAGAAGTGGCCTGGGTGGTCAACCACTTCCTCTGGAAGGGCAAGACGTTCGATGGGCCGCACGGCACGCTGCGGAACCGCATCACCTCATTGGGCTTCGATGAGATTGTGGCCGAGGTTTATCTGGGCGACAGCCTCGCGGACAAGAAGCCGTGCATCGTCCTCGACTACTCGAAGACCTCGGTCGTGGCGGAGCGGGTGCGCGACGAGATTCGTCTGATCGCGGACCACACCTATCTCGGCAAGGTGTACTGGGACAACAAGCCGACGATCCACTTCGCCCTGCAATTCGGCGGGTGAGCGATGGATGACTACTGGCGCCGACGCTACTGGTGGTTGCTGGCGATCGCGATCGGCATCCCCCTGCTGATCGCGATCTGGGCGGCGCTGCGCTTCCTTCCCAACCGGCCCGTCACGTACGTCAACATCGAGGAGCATTTCAAGTACGGCTCGACGGGCGGCTACGCCGCATCAGGCTTCCCGTATTGGATCTGGAAAGCGCTGCCGGTGGTCTTCAAGGACAAGCTCCCGAAGAACGGCGGCGCGGGATACGAAACGTTCGGGATGGTGTTCGAGAAGAACGCCGACGGGACCCTGAAGGACCTGCCCGTGGGCGTGCAGAAGGGCCACAACATGGGCATCGACCGCGTGTTCGTCAACTGCGCGGTCTGCCATCACAGTACCGTTCGCGTCGGCGGCGAGACGCACCTTTACCTCGGCATGCCGGCGGCGCGCTTCAACCTCGGCGATTTCGAAGTGTTCCTCTGCGACCTGGCCATCGACGAACGCTTCAATGCCACGAACATCGTCCCGGAGATCGAGCGCCAGGCCGGATCTCTGAGTCTCGTCGACAAGTACGTCGTTTATCCGATCGCCATCTCGCTCATGCGCGATCGGCTGCTGATGCTTCGGAACCGCTTCCTGCCGATGGACCCGGCCAGTTGGGGACCGGGCCGCGTCGATACCTTCAACTCCGCGAAAGCGCTCTTCAACTTCCCGTTCCACGATATGGAGAAAACGTCGCCCGACGAGTTGCGCGGCGCCGCCGACTTCCCCTCGATCTGGAACCAGAAGCAGCGCGAAGGGATGCAGTTGCACTGGGACGGCAACAACTGCCGCGTCGATGAGCGCAACAAGAGCGCCGCCTTCGGCACCGGAACGACGCCGGCCACCATCGATCTCGACGCCATCAAACGGATCGAGGACTGGTTGCTCACGAAGCAACCGGACCCCTGGCCGAAAGAGTACTGGCCGATCGACACCGTGAAGGCAGCGCGCGGAGAGGTTCTCTACAAAACCTATTGCCTGAACTGCCACGGCACGAATGGCAAAGACTTTTCGGCTCCCTGCAGAGTCCCGGAGGACATTGCCAGCAAGCGTTGCGAGCAGCAGGGGAAGGACGTTCCGTACGGCGACTGTGTGGGAACCGTGAAGGCGCTGAGCGCCGCGGGCGATCCCGCTCCACTCAACACCGACGCCTACCGCCTCAACTCGTATACCTATGAGCTGGCGGCGAATCAGGGAATGCTCTACGCCGGCGAGCCGTACCGCTTCAGGCATTTCCGCAAGACCTATGGCTACGCGAACATGCCGCTCGACGGCATCTGGCTGCGTGCGCCGTACCTGCACAACGGCTCCGTGCCGACGCTGCGTCTTCTGCTCGAGCCGTCGTCGCCGAAGGCGCCGGCGCACCGTCCGCAGGGTTTCTACCGCGGCAACGACAACTACGATCCGGTGAACGTCGGCTTCGTCTGGCAGGTGCCGGCAAGCGACGGCCGCAGGTACTTCGCCTATGACACGCGCCTCACCGCCAATGGCAACGGCGGCCACGAAGGACCGGCCTATGGCACGACCTTGCCCGCCAACGACAAGGACGCGCTGGTCGAGTACCTGAAGACGTTCTGACGAGGATCGCCATGACCGACCGAACGATCAAGCCGATGCCGAGGTGGCTCATGACCACGCTGCTAGCTCTCGCCGTCGTCGTGGCGCTCGGCGGCTGGTTCGCGTGGTACGAGTTCTTTCGCGAGGTTCCGGAGCCGGTGTGGGAAGCCGAGAACGGACACTCGGCCGAAGACATGCGCTTTCTCTACGGATCGATCGGCGCGGAGCGCGACGCCGGAATCCCCTACTGGATCATGTACGTGCTGCCGCGCGTCTTCCCGGACAAACTCCCTGGGCCGGGCGGCAACCCGCCCGGCGCCGGCGGCTACGCGGCATTCGGGCTGGCGTGGGAAGCCGGGCACGAACTGCCGGTCGGATTTACGACGAAGGTCATCGGTTTCAAGCGCGTGGCCCAGAACTGCGCGATCTGCCACACGGCCAGCTTCCGCACGAAGCCGGGAGAGAACCCGACGTACATCCCCACGGGACCCGACCACACCTTCAACCTCGAGGCGTTGTTCCGCTTCCTCGTCGACTGCGCCAAGGACCCGCGCTTCAACGCGGACACGTTGATGAATGAGATCGCCCTTTCGAAGCCGAAAGACTTTTCGTTCGTCGATGGACTGATCTACCGCTACATCCTCATTCCGATCACAAAACAGCGCCTGATGGCGCGCCAGTCGCAATTCGCCTGGATCTACCGCCATACCCCGCCGAAGGATTGGCCGGACTGGGGCCGCGGCCGCGACGACGCCATGAACCTGACCAAGTACTTCCTGACGACGTCGCCCATGGACGATACGCTCGGCCCGACCGACATGCCCTCGGTCTGGAACCTGAAGAAGTATTCCAGCCACGCCGGGACGCGCATGAACCTGGCCGGCGACAGCTGGAACGCGCGCTCGGTGATCATCGACTCCGCCCTCGGCCTGCTCAGCAAGGCGCCGCCGAGCAACCACATCTTTCTCCACGAGATCGATTGGCTGGAGAACTATCTCGGCAACTATCCCGCGCCGAAGTATCCGTTTCCGATCGATCAGGCCAAGGCGGCGGCAGGCAAGACCGTCTTCGACGCGCAGTGCGCGATGTGCCACTGGAGCGATCGCACCGGTACCGTGCTCAAGGTCGAGGAAGTCGGCACAGACCGTGAGCGCATCCTGAGCTGGAACAAGGATGCCGCCATTCGCGCCAACAACGCCGTGAAGTCGTTCGGCATCGAGCGCAAAGGGCTGGTGGAAGAGAACCCGTACGGCTACGTGGCATCCTTCCTCGACGGCATCTGGCTCCGCGCGCCCTACCTGCACAACGGCTCGGTCCCCTCGCTGCGCGACCTGCTCAAGCCCGCGGCGCAGAGGCCGCAGATTTTCTACCGCGGCTACGACGTCTATGACCCGCTCGTCGCCGGTTTCGTTTCTCAGCAGGAGCAGGCCAAACGTCTGAACGTACCGTGGAGTGACGTCGTGCGCGTGGCCACGCCGTACGACGTGCACCTGCGCTCGAACGGAAACATGGGACACGAATTCGGCGTGAACCTGCCGGAGACCGACAAGGACGCGCTGATCGAGTACCTGAAAACGCTCTGACATGGACGTGATGCTCGTTCTCGCCGTCCTCGCCGTCGCGATCCTCGTCGCGAAGCGGACGCTGTGGCGGCACTACAAGCCCGAGGCGTCGGCGAACGTTCGCGCG
>DATLWH010000285.1:0-11627 GCA_035576505.1 Thermoanaerobaculia bacterium
ATCGTCCCGCCCCTGATCTCATCCATGCTCTATGAGCTCTCGGCGCCGCCGTTTCTCCGGTTCCTGGAGTCGGTCAGCGGGATCAGCGGGCTGATTCCCGATCCCTATTATGAAGGCGGCGGACTTCATTGCAGTGCGCCGGCGGGCGTGCTCATGCCCCATACCGACTCTCACTATTATGAACGGCTGCGGCTCTACCGGCGCATCAACCTGTTGCTCTACCTGAACCCGGAGTGGGAAGAGAGCTTCGGGGGCTGCCTGGAGCTCTGGGAAAAAGGGGCCAAGCAGCCGGCCAGACTGGTGATCCCCAAATGGGGTACGTGCGTGATCTTCCGCACGGACGACCGCTCCGTGCACGGCTTTTCCACTCCCGTGGCCCCCGGCCACTGGCGCCGTTCGCTGGCGCTCTACTATTACAGCAGTCACGACACGGTCCGCTTCAGCGGCGATCCCTACATCTACTGGCAGCAGCACGGAAAGCACACCGGTATGAACAAGCTGCGGGTGCGCTGCTATCAACTCCTCACGCGTGCCGCGCGCCGGCTCTCCACCCTCGCCCATCATGCCAATCCAAACAAGGAGCCGCGGCGGCCGTAGGGGTCAGTAGCCTCATGATGAAATCAGTGGTTCAACTGGAGCGTACAGGTTGCGGCATCGCCAGCGTTGCCGCCATTGTTGGTCTTTCGTATTCGAGAACAAAAGTGATCGCAAATTCTCTCGGCATTTTCGCGAACGATCCGAGTCTCTGGTCGGAGACATCGCCCGTACGAAAACTACTGAAGCATTTCGGCGTCAGAACGGGTTCTCGCGAAATTCCCTTCCGTTCATGGGAAACGCTACCGAACCTCGCGCTTTTGTCGACCAAGTGGCATCTCGAAAACGGCCAACCCTATTGGCATTGGGTAGTGTTTGTTCGTGAAGGCGGGCAACCGTACGTGCTTGATTCGAAGAAGAGCTTGCGGATCAATCGCAGAACAGACTTCGGACGCATCAAACCAAAGTGGTATATCCAGGTCATCGGTGCGTGACGGCGAATTTCCGCCGGCACAGCGCTGCGCAGCCGCCTTCAGCGGTGAGCTGGTGTTCGGTCACTGCTCGAACGGCGCCGCGGCACGACGAAGGTGACGCGTCATGCCCCTATTTCGACACACTTGTCCCTCGTACCGAGTCCAGCACTTCCCTGGCGGCCCGCTCGCCCGACTCGATCGCTCCGTTGATCGAGCCGTGGAACGCGGATGAGGTCTCCGTGCCTGCCCAGTGGATCAAGCCTGCCGGCTTCCGGAGCTGCTCGCCGAAGCCGGTCCAGACGCCTGTGGGCAGGTGCGCGAAGATGCCGCCGCGCGACCAGACCTGGTCCGCCCACTCGATTTCCTCGTAGCCATCGAGGTCCGCGAATGCCTTCAACTCGGCCGCGGCCGGTCCGAATCGCTGCACGAGCGCCTCGACGATGGTCTGTTTCCGCTCGTCCCTGCTCATGCGGCCGAACGCGCGGGCGTTGGGACCGAAGACGAAGGAGATCAGCACTCCCGGCGTGTCTCTGTCCGTGCAGCCGTCGAACGTTGCGCCGACCGGATGCACGGCCGCAAAGGACTGGCCGGAGAGGCCGTCGCTCCGCCAGAACGGCTTGTCGTACATCGTCACGACCTTCAGTACGGAGCCGACAGGCGCGCGCTGCTGGAGCTGCACGCGATCGGCGGGCAGCGGCGGTTCGTATTCGACGTAGCCGGCCACGGCAGGCGGGATGGTCACGACCGCCCGCTTGGCCCGGACGGCGACGGTGCTGGCCGTGACCGTGACTCCGCCGGAATCCTGCTCGATTCTTCGCACGGCTTCGCCGAGGCGCACCGCGTCTCCCAGCTTGTCTTTGATCCGGTTCGCGATTTCCTGCGCTCCTCCGACCACGCGGTCCTGCTGGTCGCCGCCCTGGACCGACATCAACCTCACGATCCCGTGGTGCGAGTGAATGAGGTAGAGCGCATCGAGGAGCGACAGCTCGGAGGTGTCGATGCAGAAGAGGCCCATCATGATGGTGTTCAGGGCCGTGCCGGCCAGCGCCAGTGAGCTGTCCGGCGTCTGCGATTCGACCCACGCCGCAAACGTCTGCCGATCCCACTCGCGGGCGCGCTCGCTCTCCCAGGGCGCGTCCAATGGGACCTGTTTGGCCATCGATTCGAGCTCGTCCAGCAGCAGCGCGGCCGCTCCCGCCGGAAAGAGATCGGCACACGGAAAGTCCAGCGGGTTGCGAATGGGCTTGCCCGTGGGGAGCACGAGCAGAGCATCGCCCTTGGTATACGTCGGATAGGTGCCGACTCCCATCTCCGCGGCCAGCTTGTACGAGTAGTCCTGGCCGGGACCGAACCACGTCCCCCCCAGGTCGAGCCACGTTCCGTCGGGAAGCAGCTTCGACCAGACCCGTCCCCCGACGCGCGGCCGCGCCTCGAGGACGACTACCGAGGCAGGAGGCGTGGCATTCGTCAGCCGCCAGGCCGCTGTGAGTCCGGCATACCCCGCTCCTACGATGACGAAGTCCGCCTCCACGGTTATGGCCATGGCGCCTCTCTCCTTTGACGCTTATTTCGTCACGTTCCAGCCGCCGCTGCCGACCACATAGTGCTTCCCGTCAGGACCGGTCAGGCCCATGACATACGTGCTCTTCGGTTGCTCGGCCGTTTTGCCCGGCTGTGGCCATGCATACTCGAGCCAGCCTGTGCCCTTTCCCTTCCCCTTCGCGGCGATCATCTCGCCGACTTTGACTCCCTCCGCATTCACGATGGTCGCGGCCGGCTTGCCGATCATGCTGGCCGTGGGATGGCAGATGAGCGCTCCGTCGGGCCCGAGGACGAAGATGTAGTAGTCCCCTCCCCGCCATTCCGGCGACGAGAATGTGGCGCAGGAAGGTCCGCTTTTCTGGACGATCTTCGCGGCGCTCACAACGTACGCCTTGATGGCGTCACGTGTGTTCGTCCTGGGCAGATTACTGGTGGTGGCGGCGAGAACAGCGGTGGCAATGAGACAGGCAATGAGCGGGAGAAGACGCCGGACAGGATTCACAACACCCTCCTTTTTCCACTGTTTCGATTGTCGGGGAAGCGCGGAGCATATCGAGAAACGAATGGCGCGGCGTCACGTCGCCTGCACCTCGGGGATCACGTACGAACGGACAAACGCTGATTCGCAGCGATGGCAGCCGGAGCCGCCATCAACGGATTCGGGCTCGGTTCGGCGATCTTTCGTAATGTGGCACGGTCGCGGTGGCGGAACAGCTGGTCCCCTCCGCGGATGGCCAGCTCCGTGACCTGCTCGTACGACCATCGCCCGTCGGGATGGATCGTCACGCGGATGCGGAACTCCTTCGTGGTGAACGCTCGTTCGAGGAACGGCCCGGAGCAGATGCCGAACGTGGTCGAACCGCGCTCGGCGCGCAACTCGAACTGGCTGGCATCGGGCTCGGCCGTCCCGCCGGCCATCGCCACCTGCGCGCGTGGGATCGCCAGCATCAGAATGACCGTCTTGGTGGCCGGTTCCCAGAGCCAGTAGCCGACCTGGTCGTGGAACGTTTCCACCTCGCCTGGCTTCACGATATGGGTGTGATAGCGCAGTCCGTAGAAGAGCTGCGGTCCGTTCGTCTGCGGATCGATCGGCTGAAGATCGATGCGCTCGACATACTGATTCTCCTCGCTCCCCTCGGCCGCCGGATGCTCGTCGACGCCGGCGTCGGTCGTCCACACTCCGGCGATGGGCCGCAGCGGACCGAGGTTCGCGAGCGTGTCAGGGTCGGCACTCGGCTCGGTGTAGATGTCGTCAGGCCACGGACTGGTCATCGTTTGAGAATACACGATTCCCGTGTCTGGAGAGACTCCGCATGGATGCGCCGGGGGTGAAGCCGGCGAGTTGGTCAGCCGGGGCGCAGTCGCGTACGCGACCTCGAGGAGTGGGTCATGGATGAGACTCGGCACCTTCACCCCGCGCTCCATGTCGGAGATGCACGCTACGGGTCGCCCTGATTGACTCTAAGTTGTTGAGGAATCAGTGGTAGCGCATACGGGATTTGAACCGGTGTTACCGCCTTGAGAGGCGTAGGGGTAGCAGAATCACGAGGTAAATGCGGGTACAACTCCGATCACCACCGTTGAGAAAACGCCCGTGTTTCCAGCGCTTTTCGTTTGAACCGCCGACGTGAGCGGCGAACCAGTACCACATCGATTAGGAGCCGCTTGCCCGGAACGGCGCCACTTCGGCGCCACTTCAGGACGAGGTTTCCTTGCGCCGGCTTCCGCGAGTGCATGAACCTAATGCGAGATCGACAAGTTGATATGCCAGCTCATGTTTGTCAGATCGCGGGCCGCGCGAGACTACCTCTTCGACCAGTCTGCTGTTACGAGTTGGCGTGTGGATAAGTGCTAAAGCGTAGATTTCGCGCATAATCGGGACGGTGACACAGTGATGCCGATGAAATCCCGCGCCACAGTCAAACGCTCGCGGAGGCGTCTTCGGCAGGCGCCACGCTACCCGTGTTCTCAGCCCATGCGGCCGCGACAAGCGTGCTCCTGATCGCGTCCACCATTCTGTCGCTGGTCAAGTCCAGGTTGACCAGACGCTCTTTAATGGCGATATCAGCCCGGTTTGTAGTGAGCGCACCTCGGCGGTCGTCCTGGCCCACGAGTATCGCGCGAGAACGTCACGCGGGCGGTGGTGCGACCGCTTGCGGAAATGCCGCTCGGACTCGTGGCGCCGAAGCAACCTTCCGCCACATCGGGGTAGGCCACGAGCGCCACGTTCCGAAGCGCTCCACCGGCAAGGTACTAACACCTCTGGAAGGTTCTTTGAACCCATTGCAGAGTTTAGCCACAGAATCACCGATCCTACCCAGCTTGGCATCGCTTGTCACTAGCTGCACTGTGCATTCGGTACGATCAAACGACAGGTTTGATATCGCCGCACCATGCCACCTAACCCTCCCCGTACCATCCCTGGCGCCGATGAGCAACAAGTCTAATGTGGTCACCTGTGTTGAATCCCATTCGAGCGCAAACTCCGCCAATAAATCTGCACTCGAGCCGTCTAGGACCGCCCACCAAGCGCCTCCATCCGGGTCATTCGTCCGATGAAGACTATCGCAGTACCAGTCTCGGAGTGTCAGCCAACCATTCGCCATCAGCTGCTCTTTCAGGCCCGGCGTCGACCACCTATCAGATGTCGAACCTAGAAATGCCATTCTAAACACGTCGGTGGGCGCGATGGAAAAACACCACAAGTGCTCAGGCTCGCTCGAATAATATGGAAAAATCTCGGGCCGCGAATCCTTATCGTCCACGGCAACCGGCTGTGAGTGAAACGCATCCTTCAGGTCCGACATACTAGTTGCAAATCTGCAAGTCTCAGTTCGTTGCGCCGCTACGATAGCCGCGTCCTTCAGCTCGTCGAATTTCCCTCGCCCTCCATTAAGATTTAGCAACCGCTCATCTAACACCAGCCACCCGTCGAGGGTGCAGGGTGATTCCACGGAATGGGCGGTCAATCGTTCCAACATGTCCTTCTTTGATTCCTCAAACACAGTTATGCGGCGGTATTCACTCTCTTTCAGAGCGCAACATTTCATTACGGCCGTTGTGAACTGGTGAAGCGACCTCACACGAACGGCGTCGATAGCGCCCCCTGAGCGATACGCTGCTGGAAACGCAAACTCCGTCGGCAACAGAGTCGTTAATGCCCACACAACCAACCCACTCCCGTCGGTGGCGCCCGCCATTTCCTTCAACCAGCGTTCCGAAGCCTCTGCAAATACTGCATCAGCTGTAATACACGCGACAGCGTTCTCTGAGGTCCGGACCGTACCGTCGGTGATGTCGTTGCCAACAAACTGCACAAACAGCTCACCCAGCATCCGCCGCGTCTCTGTACTCACTTCATGGCGGGGCTGCCATGACCTGGCAAACGTTATAAGAGTTCGCCATACGTCATCAGGTCGCCCCAAAGCTGCTGCCGCCTCCAAGCTCCCATCGATCGCTGCATCGTTAATTTGTTTATAATTACTAGCCCAGACCTTCAATTGCGCTATCGTTCCCTTCGCCTCGGCGCCGGTTTGTTCTAGAGCTGTGCGCGCGCGGAGCACTTCAGCAGCTACCTCACTGGCGGAATTCGCGGCCTTCCGCGTACCCCGCTCGGCATCGCGCGAGAGCGCCACTAGGGTTACACCCGTCTCGACGAGAACAAAAACAATCAGAATCGCCGGCACTTCAGCCCATTTCACGCTCGGCGCATGACTGTCGGTACTCCACTCGACACAGAACGCAAACATCGCCAGAATCATCACCAGCACGGATACTAACCATCCCCACTGATGCAAGTCGATATCGTCCGTTCGAAGCGCTCCCAGGAATGGTCGAAAGACCATGCTCACCAGAAATATCAGCGGCAAGACGATCGCGGATGCCTGAAGGACGAGCCATTCGACGCTATCGGAAGTCCAAGGCGTGACGAATTCCAGCCACTGAATTAGTAGCACACCGACAACAACAGTCGCAAACGCGCCTGCCCACCATCGCCATTGCTTGCTTCGAATTCGCTCGGGCAGAGCCACAGCGCACACGATCCACACCACCGCGAGGACGAAGCCCAGCGTCAATAGGATCCGTGCCGGGTGATCGCTCCTCATGCAGCGCGCCAATGGCAGACCCCTGAAGACCACGCCGCCACCGATCAACGCGGGATACATTACAACAATCACCGCAGCCAGCCATGTCCCAATGCGCGACGGTACCGTCATAGTCACCTCGTGTTGTCTTGTAGCAGGTCAGGGCGTCGGATGTGATCCAAGTCGACGTTGTGAAGTTGCCCGTCTCGAAGTTCAGCCGCTCTGGTCGCTACAGTCGCGACAAATGCTCCGTCATGTTCAGCGATTACTATGCCGACGCGTCGGCGCTGCAGAGTACGCAACTCCGCGGCAAGCTCGGCACGCGCAGCGCCGTCGAGGCCAGCGGTAGGTTCGTCCAAAAGCAGTATTGCCACTGGACCGAAACGAAAGGTCATGAGAGCAAGGCGCGTTTGTTCCCCGGAGCTCAATGATCCTGCTGTTCTGCGCCGGCCACCGCCGACGCTAGCGACAAATGCGTCCTCGCTGGACCTGACCAATTCGCGACTCTTCGCACCGCCGGTGAACGGTACACCGCATAGCGCGTTGCGATTCGTAATGCCCACGTTGACCAGAGTGAGGTTATCTCTGATGCTAAAGGCAGGGAGTACCCTTTCAGCCTGCGGCATCATCCGGAGGCCTAGGCGCGAAAGGGCGTCCGTCGGCAGTCCGTCGATACATTGTTGATCAGCGTACACTCGACCGGTCCTCCACGGCCCCAAGCCCATCACAGCACGCAGAAGAGTGGACTTGCCGGATCCATTCGCACCCAATATGCAGAGAATGTCTCCGGAGAATACCTCGAGGTTCAGTTTATCAACGACGCAGCGCGAGCTGTAGCCGGCTGAAAACTCGTAAAGACCAAGTCTAGGCGATTTCCGTAGAGCGCGCAGTGCCGACGTTTCCGGCACCGGCCGTGTAACCCGCGTTGTGCCTATCGATCCTGCAGTGCTTGACAAACATGTCGCACGCGATGCTCCAGTCGCCTTGTACCCGGCCAAGAGCGAGTTGAAATCAGCGTGTTCCGTCAACTGTCCGTCGTGGACACGCCAGAATTTCGACGCCAACAGCCGGAGCATCTCCAGGTCGTGCTCGATTACGAGAACGATCCGTTGCCGAGCGTTGTTTTTTAGGATGTCGAGCACTCGGAATTGGTTTTCGTCAGAGAGACCGGCGAAGGGCTCATCAAGCAAAAGGATCTGCGCGTCTGCCAGAATCGCTCTTCCTAGCGCGAGCAGACGCTGCTGGCCATACGAGAGGCGCCAGGCTAAGGTCTGTTCCTCGCGTATAAGCCCAAGCTCCGCTAGGAGCGTCGCAATCGAATCGTCGCGCGACGTTCCGTGTCCGGGATCCGCCCGTTTGCGGCGATCGCGAAGATCCGTCACCGATATTAAATTATTGCGAACAGTGAGGTTCCATGCGATGTGACGGCTTTGGAACATCCATGCGACAAGGGACGCGCGACCATTTCCCCACGGTTTTGTGTCAGACAGCCTGTGGTCATTCAGGGACACATAGCCGCTCTCCGGCGAAAGTAAGCCTCCGATCACACGGGCCAACGTTGTTTTACCCGCACCATTAGCCCCAACAATGCCAACGACCTCGCCGGACCGGGCGCTGCCGTGCACACCGGAGAGGACAGGCTTGGACCCAAAGCGCACAGTGACGTTTTCGACTGTCAGCACGCTAATCGACATTGTCTGATCCTCCTCGCACGAGCCGCGGCCCAGCTAAACCATGTCGCCATCGCAGAAGGAGAACTATCAGGACGAGGTTAGTCAGCGCGACCTCGATTGGGCCGGCACTCACGGGATCCGTGAACACGATGCTCGCGCCTTCCGTCAAGGCGACGATTGATGCGGCAGCGATGAGAATGTATCGAGGTGCACATCCCGGTCCCGCCAAGATTAAGACGGTGATGACTTTAAGCGACAACCACAAATCGAACGACTGAGGCCCGACATACTGCTGCACCGACGCTATGCTTATACCGACGACCGCGCCGATGACACACTGCACCGAGGAGACGCAGATGTGCAGGGTGAAAGGGTTTATACCAGCCGCAATAGCGGACGGTGCGTCGTCGCGCATCCAGTGCAGTCGCCGGCCAAATCGCCAGCGATCGCTGGTCAGAACTTCTAGGATTACTGTGAACACAGCAGCACATGTCAGCAGGATCAGCACCGTAGTATGTGTCGCATCACGATTCGGACCGGCTCCGAGCGCAGGCACATCGCGGATGCCGAGCGGTCCACCTGTGACGCCCGCGTTATTAGCAACTTCGACGACCGTTAGCTGCACTACAAACGTCACAAGTAAATAGCGGTCGGCATCCCATAACGCCGCTACGTATCCCACCGAAACACCTACGCCACTTGCCGCGACTACCGAAAGAACGCTCGCGAGCAAGAGCTGCTGACTGTGAGTCGCCAGAACGGCGTAGACGTACGAACCTACGCATGACCCGGTAATGGCGCCGAAACCGATGCGCCCGACGTGTCCGGCCATCAAGTCGGTTGCCTGGGCAAGAAGACCCAACTGCAAAATCGTCGCAAGCGTATATAGTGCGTACGATGAGTTCATTCGACTGCAATTCTCCGGCGCATCCACTGCTGCGGCGCAAACACTGTCGTGCCCAGAAAGACGATTAATAGCGCCGTCATCGTCCAATCAGATTGAAACGCCACCAATAGTATGCAGCGTGCGATGGCGATCGCCACCGCAGCGCCAATGACACTGAGTACATCCTCGTTCAGGCGTCGCCCGATAACGTACGAGACGACGCCGAGAAGTGCTGCTGTGAAGGCACTATCAGGTCGCACCCTCCATTCATACGCCCAGCCGATTCCGGCGATCCCGCTCAAGATGCAGCCAGCAAACGTTGTCGCGGCTTCCAACCCTTTGACGCTGATGCCGGCCAACGCAACGGAGTCTCGTGACGCTGCTACCGCGCGAGTGCTCAAACCAAAAGGAGTAAATCGGGAAAGGAGCGCAACGCAGACGACGATCACACTCAGAAGCGCAATCAGCGTCATCGTGCTGAGTCCGCTCGCGCCCACCGTCGCTTCGGCAAAGCCAATGCTCTCATTTCCACGCCATAGCCGTATGACATTCTCAAAGACCGCGAGTACAGCCAAGGACATAACCATCAATTGACCGTCGCTCGTGCTGGCTTTCCGCGCGCGATGTGACAACCAGAGCAGGCCTGCGGCGCAGATCGCGGCAACAGCGATGATAGCAGGCCCAGCGATTAGCCATCTCGTTGGCGCCGCGCAGGCGGCAACCACATGCGGGACGGCGATCAGAGGAATGGCTACTGCGAAATTGAGATACCGATTCGCTACGCTGCCGAAGTAAAAACTACAACCGACCGTGGCATACAGGAGTCCCGCGGCCAGGGTGCTGATGGCATACGTAATAATGACAGGGCTCATGGTGATACCGGACGAAACTGGCCACCGCGCACTTCGTAAAGCGCCAGCGACCCCGCCAC
Source organism: Thermoanaerobaculia bacterium (assembly GCA_035576505.1). Lineage (GTDB taxonomy): Bacteria > Acidobacteriota > Thermoanaerobaculia > Gp7-AA8 > Gp7-AA8 > JADGNZ01. The sequence goes on from DATLWH010000285.1 coordinate 10,125, forward strand.
ATCGCCAGTGGCTGAGAAGGTCGTGGGTCCTGCCACGCCTTGGTAATCCTTGACGTTTGCAAGCATCCAGTTCGCGACGGTCGAAGGCGAGCCGTCGGTGTGCTGAATCGCGTCGGCAAGGATTCTTACGGCGTCGTAGGCGGTGTCAGCGACCAAGCCGGGTTCCTTAGCAAACCGGTTCCGGTACTTCGTTATGAATGTCTGTCGCGGCGCGTAGTTCGCTCCTGGCTTCGCTGCCACAGCGCAAATAACGCCATCCGCGCGACCCGCCAACTCGTGCAGCAGCGCCGGCGAATAAAAGGTATCGCTGACCAGTAGCGACGAGGGGGCCGTGTCGCCGAGCTGCTGAAAGAGTGCACGATACTCGTCTGGATAGGCAATCACAAACAACTTGTCGATGCTGCCTGCCGACTGTGTAGCAGCGAGAAGTGTCCTGAAGTCCGTATTGCCTTGAGCAAATGCTCGAGCGACAATAATACGGCCCCCGTTGCTACGCAGTGCGGTGGCGAACGCATCGGCATTCACCTTGCCATAGTCATTGTTCACATAGAGAATTGCGACTCTGGATGCTCTGAGCCGTTTCACTGCCGCGGCGCCGAACTGGGCCGCAATTGCGTTATCGCCAGGCCAGTTGCGAAACACCAGCGGGCCGATCTCCGGTATTCCCGGGGCCGAGGCGGCGGGCGTGAAGAAGAGCGCTCCGTGGGCTTGGGCGTATGGGGCGGCCGCGAGAACACCAGAACTCGTCAGACCGCCCACAATAAAGTGCACGTTTTGCACGTCGACCAGACGGCGCACTGCATCCACAGTTTCTTGTGGCGCGTCCTTAGTGTCCTGATATAGGATTGTTAACCGCGGCGCATCCCGCAACTTTTGGAGGTCTTCAACCGCAAGCTCGACGCCGTTGCGCGCGTTCTGACCATATTCGGCCATGCTGCCCGATAGCGGCAGCGCCACGCCGATGCGAACTCCCTGTTCGCGACGGCATGAGAACAACACCAGACCGAACAGAACGACGGCCGGCAGCCAAAAAGCGACAAAACGTCTAAGATGACTCATTTTTCACTCCTGCGCTCGCTCTGGTCTAAGTTTTGAGTGGCCAAATACCGAATCGCGATTAGCTTGTAGATCAACCAAATGTCGTTGGTGTATCCCGCGCTGCTGACATCGTATCCCGCCGTCGCGGCGGAGCGAGTAATCGGAGCCCGGATCCGCGACTCGGAGGGAGCCGTTCATCCACAACGTTCGTGCCCACCTGCAGCAGGTATCGAAATGCATTCCTTGGGAGTTCATCAAGTCGTCGAGGAATCCCTGAAGGCTTGAATTTTGCAAATGCACGATATCGGTGGTCGTGAGCTCTGGAGGAGTCATCGTCAATAAGTCAAACAGGTTTCCATCATACGTGCCGTTCAGGTACGCCCGCACAGTGGACTCTAGCCAGTCCGCGGGCATTTCCCGGCCGGCGATCTTGAAACGGGAGATTCCAATGTTACGATATACGGG
>DATLWH010000286.1:0-11372 GCA_035576505.1 Thermoanaerobaculia bacterium
CTCGATCAGCATCTCCCCCTCGCGAACCTCGACGCGCACCGGCGCGCCGTTCAGCGTGAGATCGAGCGTTGCCATCCCCGCAGCGGACCATGCGTCGCTCACAGGGGTCAATGTCGGACGTCACAGGAGGATGTGAGGGGGTTGTCGCAACCCGAAGGTGGTGATTTCACGATGTCGCTGACGACAGCACGCCGGCGCCGAAATGCCCGAATTCGTCCGCTGCTGCTTCCTGTGATGACCGGCGAAATCACATTTGATGGGGCCTTACATCAATCGAATGAGTGGGAGTCTCATCGTTGATGACCATCGGCATCAAACGAGCTACGAAGCAGTACTATCGTTGATGACATGCTTCATCAACGTAGATAATATGCTTCATCAACGTAGATGCCATGCTTTATCAATGTAGATGACGTGCTTAATCAATGTAGATGACAGGCTTCATCAATGTAGATAAGAGCGTCCATCAATCGTGATGGAGCAATCCATCAAATGCTCCCAATCGAGTCATTACGTTGATGACAGCATCCATCAACGTTGATGACAGGTTCCATCAACGTTGATGTCAGCCATAATCAAACGAGAGACCCGTTGGATGTTCGTTTGATGTCGGGTCACATCAGGCGAGTCCCTCGGCTACACTAGTGCCGCTGCAGGTTCTGAAGCAGTGCGCGTGGTCTCGCCTTCTACCTGCATGTGCTGCAGGTAGAGGTGCTCGAGGTCGGTGCGCTGCAGCGTCTCATGCGAGAGCTCCTCGACCTTTCGGCCGTCCTTCATGATCCCGATGCGGTCGGCGAGCTCCTTGGCGCGGAAGATGTCGTGCGTCGACATCAGGATGGCCTTACCGCGGGCGCGCAGCTCCTTGAGCGTGTGCACCAGCTCGAACGCCGCCTTCGGGTCGAGTCCCGACATTGGCTCGTCGAGGAGGAGCGCCGGCGCGTCCTTGGCGATGGCGATGGCGATGCCGAGCTTCTGGCGCATCCCCTTGCTGAAGTCTTTCACACGCCGATCGATCGCCGCGGCGGGAAGGCCGACGTCGAGCAGGATGCGGCGGTACTCGTCCTTCGAGAGGCCGCGGCGGCCGCCCAACTGCGTGAAGAAGTCGAGATTCTGCAGCGCCGTGAAATTGCCGTACAGCATCACGTTCTCGGAGAGGTAGGCGATGTACTTCTTCCCCTCGAGCGGACGCTCGGTCATGTCGACGCCGTTGATCCGCACCGTGCCGCTGGTCGGCTCGATGAAATTCAGCATCAGATTGATCGTCGTCGTCTTCCCCGCGCCGTTGGCGCCGAGGAGGCAGTAGATCTCGCCCGCGTCCACGCGAAGGTTCAGATTATCGAGGGCCAGGTTCCCCTCTTTGTAGCGCTTCGTCAGATTGATTGCCTCGATCATGGCCTCTCCTTTCCTCAGCGGCGCGACAGCTTGACGCCGGCGGCGACGGCGCCGCCGGCCACCAGGAGCAACGTCCCGAGCACGCCGCCCATCATCCAGGCCTTGCTCTGGGCCTTGATGCTGATGCGGAAGATCTTGTCCTCCGACGGGACGAGCCGGTTATAGGCGTAGCTCTGGGTCTTGATGCGCATCTCGTAATCGCCGACAGCAGCGTCGTTCGGCGGGGCGATCCTCAGCTGCACGTTCTGCTCGCGATGCGGATCGATGGCGGGCACGCTCTGCGGCGACAGCTCGACGCGCCAGTTCATCGGCGCCTCGACTGAGAGCTGTACGTTGTCGAGGCGGCGCGTGCCGCTGTTGGTCAGCTTGAGCGTCGTGGTCACGGGGCGGCCCGGATCGGTCTCGGCGAAGAGGCTCTCCGCGGCCAGCTCGATCTTTCCGACGCCGCGTGGAATCACCTCGAGGCGCAGCGCGCCGGCGCGGCTGCCGGTGATCTCCTGCGGCGTGTAGGAGCGTTCCGCGGCGAAGCGGTCGGCCTCGGCGCTGCCCACCGCCACCACCCAAAGCACAAGCGGCTGATCGATCTTCACCTGTTCGTCGGAGCGGTCGGGGAGGAACAGCCGCAGCTTGAGATTCACCTGGCGCACGCCGGCGGGAAACGTGATCTGGGAGACGCGCGCGTCGCCCTGCGGGTCGAAGAAGCTGTAGCTGACCTGGCGCGGGAGGTTGACCACCTTGAGCTGCAGGCTGCGCACGTCGACCGTGGAGCGCTCCAGGCGCAGCTCGTACGTGGCCTGCCCGCCGAGGTCCACCTCCTGCGAGATCTGCGTGGAGCTGACCTGGGCCACGCCGCCGGTCTCGGCCTGTTCGAGCTGCAGCTCGATCTCCTGCGCCTGTCCTTTGGCGGAGATGTTGACGAGCACGCTGTCGACATCGCGAAGGAGCTCGAAGGTGAGCGTGCGCGAGTCGCCGTAGCGCAGCTCGGGGATGTGAACTTCGTACGGCATGCCGATGACGATGCCGCGCGTGGCCTGGCGTCCGGAGGCGTCGGCGCTGCCGGTGTCGCGGAGAGAGACAAAGAGGTCGCGCAGGACGCGGGTCTTGAACGCCTCGGGGATCGGCGAGGAGCCGTCGAAGTTCGAAAGCAGCTTGAGCTCGGAGTCGTCGAAGGCCGAAGTGAGATTGACAAGCGTGAGCTGCAGCATGCGCCGGCCGTCGGGCGCCTGGACTTTGAGCGCGCGCCGCACTGATACGCGGGGCTCGAGCGTCAGGAGGGCGAGCACAGCCTCCTGGTAATCGAGCTCGGCGCCGGTCAGGCGGGCCTTGACCCCGTCGAGCTCGGCCTTCGAGACCAGGCGCTGGTCGAAGAGCTCCTGCTTGCGCGCGAGCTCGGAGCGGACCGATTGCAGCTCCACCTGTTTGCGCCGCACTTCGAGTATGCGGCTCTGTTCGGTCTCGCCGCGCGTCGGGCCGGCGGCGAGGGCCGCGGCCGCGGTCAGCATGAGGAGAAGAAAGAGGACTGCGGCGCTGCGTCTGCCCATCGTCAGTGTCCCTCCGGTCGTGTGATGACCAGTTGCCGCCGCTGCTCGCAGAAGACGCGGCGCGCCGCCGCGGCGACGTCGCCGACGCCGATGCCGCGCAACTGCTCCACGATCCCCTGCCAGCTTCCCGGGCGGGAGGCGAACAACAGGCGTCGCGCGGCGTTGTAGGCGTTTGTCCGCGGCGATTCATATTGACCGAGATGCTGCAGGATGTAGAGCTTGCGGCAGTGATCGAGCTCGGCGCCGGCGATGTCGCCGCTGCAGAGCCGCTCGATCTCCTGTCGGACGATGGCGACGGTCCGCTCTTCTTTCCCCGGCGCGTAGGCGGCCAGGAGCGCGAAGTAGCCTTCGCCGAAGCCGGCATGGTTCCACGCTTGAATGGTGTACGCCGCCCCCTCCTCGCGCAACGCGCGGGCGAGGCGCCCGCGCACGGAGTTGTTCTCCGGCCCGACAAGAAGTGCTTTCATGAGCTCGATCGCGCTCCACGTTTCCGGTTCCCAGGCAATGCCGCGATAGCCGAGGGCGAGCGCGCCGAAGCTCCATGGGCGGGCCAGGACGGCGGTGGCGGGCTCGGCGTCGGGCTCGGCCGGTTCGGGACGAGACTCGAAGGCACCGGACGGGAATGACGCGAAGAGCGAGGCGAGGCGTTCGCGCATCGCCGCCGGCGCGCTCGTGCCGCTCAGCACAACGGCAGTGTTGCCGCCGATGCACATCCGGCGATGACAATCCACCACGTCGTCAATGGCCAGGCGCGCCAGCGATTCCGGAGTACCGATGGCGGACAGCCGGTAAGGATGGCGGCGATAAAGATGCCGTTTGAGCTGCGCATGCAGATCGCCCATCCACGGCATGGGCGACGCGAGGTGGTCGATCGTGTCCTGCCGCTCCTGGTCGACCACCTCGGGCGTGAAGGCCGGCTGCGTGGCCATGCGCGCGAGGAGATCCAATCGCGCATCGAGATCGCGCTCGGACGCGGTTAGCGAGACGCCGAAGAAGTTCTCGTCGCAAAAGGCGTAGATGCCCGTACGGCTCTCGGCGGGAATGGCGTGCGGCAGTAGCCGAGCCATGAGGCTGCAGAGGCCGTTCGCCGCTTCGCTCTCCGCGAGCACTCCGCCGCGCCAAAGCAACTGGCACGATGCGGTGGTGCTCGGCGAGGGGAGGATGAGCAGTTGCACGCCATTGGGCAGCGTCTCCTCGTGCTCCGCAGGCGCGGAGCGTGCCGGCCGCGGCGCCGTAGCGCGATCGCGCGCCTGGAGGCGGCCGATGGTCAGGTTGCCGTCGCGAAGATGCCGGCGGACGGCGGCGCGAATGTCGTCGTCGGCGGCGGCCCCGGCGTCCGGCTCGGGCACGATCGGCGTCTTCCCAGCGGCGACACCGGCAAGCCACCGCCGCACGCTCGCCTCGGCGTCGTTGCCGTGGCCGTTACCGTCGTGATGGACGAGGACATTGAACGTTGCGGCGCCGAACGCGGAGACGACGCTGCGCACCTCGACGTCGCGGGCCACGCCACCGTCGAGCAGCTCGCGGCGAAGGCCGCCGGCGCGCTGCGCCAGCGCGGGGACGGCGGCGGTGTCGCCGCCGATCATGCGCAGTCCGATCTGCGTCGACTGGCATCGAAGCGCCGCCACATCGACCGAGAACCGCCGCGCGGTGGCGCGCTCCGGCTCGTCGATGGAGAGCTCGAAGCGATGTCCGGCGGCGATCGACAGACACTCCTCTTCGACCGCGTCAACGACCTCGTGCTCGTCGAATGCGCCGCTGACGACGAGGCGGAGGTTCGCACCGCTGTAGACTCGCGCGAGATAGCGGCCGAGATCGTCCGCCGTCACGTCGCGCAGCAGGGAGGGATCGCCGCAGACCGGAAAGCGCAGCGGGTGTACGTCGAACGTCTCCTCGAGGAAGCATTGCTGGAACACGGCGAGATGCTTTTCGCGGAACTGCCCGATCTCCTGCAAGGCGACGGCCTTCTCGGGCTCGAGGTCGAACGAGAGCGCCCGGACGCGGCGAAGCGCGGCGAAAAAGCGGCGCAGCGAGCCGGCCAGATCCTCTTCGAGCGCGCTCCAGTGGTAGCACGTGGCGTCGTACGTCGTGAAGGCGTTCAGGAGCGCGCCGTCGTCGTGCTGCTCCATCTCCGCCGCGGCCGCGGTGCCGACGAGGTGCTCGAGCAGGTGGGCGATGCCGCGCCCCCCGGGCGCCTCCTCGGCGATGCTCCCGCCGCGCACCCAACAGCGCACGGCGGCGACGGGAACGTCGCCGCCGGCGCGCAGCGCCAGCGTCAGGCCGTTTGGATAAACGACCTGCTCGATCCCGTCGACGATGCGCTTGCGGGTGACCATGGTTATCGCACGTCGTAGCGCAGCATTCGCACGAACGCGGCGCTGAAGAAGAAGAGAATGAACGCGGCGAGGATGGCCACGTCGACCAGCGTCTCCGCGCCGGAGCCGTCGCGGCCGTTGTCGAAGTGGAACTGTGGGATGTCGGCGGCAGTCACGTCCCGGCGCTTCAGCTCCTGCTGCCGGCCGAGGAAGTCCTCGAACGTCCCGTGGTACTGCTCCACGGCGTTCTCGAAGCGAAGCTGCTCGCCGACGCCGACGCCGGCCAGTTCCGTGACCGCGAAGGAGAAGCTGCCGTAGGGCGACAGACGCGCCCAATCGCGGCCGCTCTCGACCAGCCGCGCCTTGTGATTGAGGAAGTCCTCGTTGTTTCGGGCAAGGTTCGCGGAGCGCTTCGGCTCGACGACCTCGTCAAAGAACTTCTGCGTGGCCGCGGACGCCGCGGCACGGCCCATCCCCTGCTCGACGTATTTGTCGCGGATGTCGCGGAAGTTGTATCCGAGGCGGTCCTGCCGGTTCATCGAGATGGTGACGTAGTCCGCGCCCGGCTCGCGCATCGCGCTCAGGTAGGGCGCGGCGCCGGGGATGATGAAGATGACGACGACCCAGAGCAGCAGCGCCGTGGCGACGGCGGGGTAGGGCTCGCGGAAGAGCGTCGAGACCAGCAGGCCGAGGGTGACGAAGACGGCCATGTAGAGCAGCGACACCATCACGATTCCGAGGAGATGGAGCAGCCCTGCGCCCGTGAGCGTGACGGTGGGGCTGAGCAGGGCCATCCCGAGGGAGAGGAGGAACGCCACCAGGAAAGCCAGGGCCAGGACCACGTTGAGACTGGCCCACTTCGCCAGCAGGAGATTGCGGATGCTGACCGGATTGGTGAGGATGAGCTTCAGCGTGCCGCTCTGCTTTTCGCCGTTGACGGCGTCGTAGGACAGCAGGAGCGCCAGGAGGCTGAAGATCACGCCGACGACGAAGCGGAAGTCGACCAGCGCGAAGAGCTCGCCGAGACGGTTGCCGACCAGATTCGTTTCCGGTACGGGGCCGTCGTACCTGGAGATCCAGAACGACTTCGGCAGGGCCTGATGGACGCCGGCCAGGAGGAAGGACAGCTCGGGCGGACGGCGGTCGACGATCTTGCCGCCCTGCATCAGCGCGTCCAGCGGCGTGTCGGCGCCGGTCTCGTAGGAGCCGATTTGACGGGCGTGCTCGGCCTGGAAGGCCTGATACGAGCGCAGATTGTCGCTCTGGTCGCGCAGCAGGACCCAGGAGCTCCCCACCAGCAGGAGCGTGCCGACGAGGATGGAGAAGACGAAGCGGCTGCTGACGATGTGCAGCAGGACCTCTTTGCGGAACAGAGTGAGGAACATGGGTTCGGTCCTTTCCGCGTCAGCGAAGGTCGTAATGCAGGAAACGACGGAGGGCGACGAAACCGAAGGCGCCGAGCCAGAGGATGAGGAGTACGGCATCGGGGGCGGCGTGGGCGAGGGTCTCGCCGAGGCTGGGGCGATGGCTGAAGTAGACGGGCCGCTCCGCCTTCGGATCGTGGCGCGCGTCGACGTAGACGAATTGCCGCAAGCGAGAGAGGTAGCCGCGGATTTCACTCAGGTAGGCCTCGGCGTCGTCGCTCGAGGTCCCGCTCAACGCGGCCGTGGCCAGCACGAACGACCCCGCCGGCGAGGAGCGCGTGGCCACCTTCATGAGCCGCTCCTGTGCGGCGACTTCGCGCGCATAGCGCGCCTCGACAGCCTCGGTGGCCGCGTTGGCTTTCGGCCACTCGGTCATGAACGCCCCTTCCTTGCCGAGGATCTGGTTCCGCGCGGCGTTCATCTCCGCCGTGACCACCTCGATGGAGGGGACCCGGCGCAGGTGCCCGGCCAGGAGCATCATCGACTGCGAGAGCACCAGGACGAGCACGGCCCACGTCAGGAGCGAGGCGATGAAGGCGCGCGAGGAGCTGGCGGTCGAGGCCGAGATCATCGCCCCGACCATGAAAAAGACGGCCAGGTAGAGCAGCGCCACGAAGGCGATGCCGGCGATGCGGACCAGGACGCCGGCGCTCAACGTGCCGGCGCCGCTGACGACGAGGATCGCCACCGAGCCGAGCAGGCCGAGGAGGAACGCCAGCGCCAACAGGACGTAGCTGCCCAGGCATTGGCCGAGGAAGAAGCCGACGCGGGAGACGGGATTGGAGAAGATCAGCGAAAGCGTACGGCGCTCTTTCGGCCCGGCAGCAACGTCGAAGGCCATCATCAGAGCGAAGAGGCTGAGGATGTACTGGACGACGAATCCGAGGTCCGGCGTCGGGAAGAGCGCGAGCAGCGGGTTGTCGTAAGCGCCGGGCGGCGCGCGCTCGACCTTGACGCCGCTCACGGACTTCCCTTTGTACACGCCGGCGTCGACGCCGTGGACGAGAACGCTGAGCAGCTCCGGGCGGCGGAGCATCGGACCGATGTCGGGGTCTTGCGTGATCGTGGCGATGTCGTGCTGCCGCACGACTTCGGCCTCGTACATCCTCTGCCGGCGCTGCAGCTCGCCCAGCGTGAGGGCCGTGCTCGCGCACATGAGGATGAGCGTCACCAGCACGACCACGACGGCTTTGCCCCCGAGGATGTCTTCCTTGATTCGATGGAGGAGCGTGAGCCCGATCATGACCGTCCCGCTTTCCGGATATGAATGTTGCCGCTGTAAATCTTGAATTGGATGGTCTGGCCGCCGCCGTTGATGGTGGCGTGGATGTTCTTGCTGCCGGTGCCCGGCGGTTGCAGGTCGAAGTCGCTGAAGACTTTCCCCGATTCGGAGCTGATGCTGACGGTGGCCTTCAGGCCGGGAGGGAAGGTGACATCGACGTCGCCGCTCATCGAGCTGAAGGCCATCGGCCGGCGCGGATCGACCCGATCGAACAGGACGAGCAGGTCTCCGCTGAGCCCGTGCGCGACGACGGTGCCGGAGACGTTCCGCAACGTGACCGGTCCGCTCACGGCGTCGGCGTCGACCTCACCGTCGACCTCCGTGACGGAGATCGAGCCGTGGACGGCGCCGAGGTGCAGCGACGCTTTGTAAGGGACGAGGACGTCGACATCGACCGTGCGATGGATCGAGTCGGCGTCGATGCTCACGGCGTTGTGGTCTTCCCTGACCGCGAGACCGGTGGCGATCATGGGGATGCGCTTTCCGTTTTCGCCGCGGGCGCCTTCCGTGGCGCGCATGCGGGCCTCGACCACGACGTCGCGTCCCGGATAGCCCTTGACGGAGATGTTGCCGTTCAGGAGCTCCAGCTTCACCGAGGCCGGGCGGGTCGGGTCGGTCAGCGGAATCGAAGCCTTGTCGGCCGGCTGGCCGGCGGCCGCCGCGCCAACGGCCAGGCTGGCCACGGCCGCGACGATGCGAAGTCCGTTTCGAAGATCAGCGCGCCAGCACATGGATGTCTCCATTCAGGTTGTCAACGGTGATCTCCGGCCCGCCCGCACCCGCGCGGCCACCGGTGAAGGCGTCGGCGCGATAGGTGAACTTCCCGTCGCGCGTCTCCGTGCGCGGAGGGCGCGCCGGCAGCGGAGAGAGGGCGTAGTCGCTGTAGACGGCACCCTTGTAGTCATGGAAGCGGAAGTCCGCGGAAAGGCCGCGGGGAAAATAGAGATCGATGGCACCGTGGACGCTGGCGAAGCGGGAGTCGCTCTTCGGATTCTCCTTGAACGCGACTTTGATGGCTCCGTTGACCGTCTTGGCCTCGCCCGAGCCGGCCACGTCTTGCAGGTCGATGCTTCCGCGCACGTTGTGAATCGCAAAAACACCGCTCACGTCCCGGACGCGGATCTCTCCCTCGTTGACTGTTTTGAGCGTCAACGCAATCTGCCGTGGTACGACGACGTCGAAGTCCATGGCCACGATGTAGCCGAGGCCGTCCGCGTCCTTGCAGCAGCACTCCCGGCTCTCGGCGCAGCGGAACGGGCCGTTGACGAAGAGCGTGACGGCGTTGCGGCCGGCCGTGATTTCGATGGTGACGTCCCGCTTCGCCTGCGAGAGCGCCAGGTCGGACGCGGCGCGGATGCGCTTGTGAATCGTGACCTCGATCTGGCGCGTGTCGGCGGCGGTGACGTGAATCGAGCCCCAGGCATTGTCGATGGCGAGCGATCCGGCCGCGGCGAGCGGGTAGGACTGATGAAGCGTCTCCTCCTCCCTGACCGGGAAATCGGGCTTATCGGCGGCCGGCACGGAAGCGGCGGCGAGGACGAGCAGCAGCGCAGCAAACGATGTCTTCATGGCGTTATCCCCGATTCAGCTCCGCGATGCTCCGGTCCACTTTCTGGCGAACCGCCGGCAGGAGGTTCGGGTCGTTGCGGAAGGCCTCGAGCGTCGCCAGAGCGTTGCGATCACGGAAGTCGGCCAGAGAGTCGACGACGGCGATCTGCATGAGCGGCGAGCTCTGATGCTTGAGGGAATCGCCGACGCCGTCGCGCACGCTGCTTTGTCCGGCGTAGCGGCACAGGGCATCGAGCGCGGCCAGGCGGACGTCGACGCTGTCGTCGGAGCGCAGTGTGTAAAGCAGCGCGTCGAGGACCTCGCGATTCGGACCGCCAACGCGCGTCGTCCAGCTCACGCCCTGCAGCCGGTCGCTGGCCGACTGGTGCTGCAGCAGAGAGAGGGCCACGAGCTGCCGGGTGCTGGCAAGCTCGCGATGAAGTGCAGCGAGCTCGCCGGCGGTGTCAGGCTTCACGCTGCCGCGGCCGAGGAGGAACGCGCCGGCGACGAGAACGAGCGCGGCGGCGATTTGTGCGGCCCAGCCGGGGAAACGCGAGGTCCGAGTGCCCTCCTCGTACGCCTCGAGCATCGTGTCGAAGCGCGCGCGCAGGTTTGGACCCGGCTGCTCCGGCGGAATCGCGCCGAGGCACGTCCAGAGCTCGGCGTCTTCACGGCACTCGGCACAGTTGCGGAGATGCGCTTCCACGGCGCGCACGGCGCCGGCGCCGGCCGTCCGCTGCAGGTAGTCGGGGAGTAAGTCCGCCATGTCGCGGCAATCGGCGGTCATCGCTCCATCCCTCCCCACTTGACGCGGCGCTGCCCCTCGAGGCAGCGATAGTTCTCTTTGAGCTCCTGCAGCGCGCGATGGACGCGCACGCGGACGGTGGCGGCCGTGCAGTGGAGGACGGCGGCGATCTCCTCGCACTTCAGGCCTTGGAACCGGCTCAGGACGAGCAGCTCGCGCTTCTCTTCCGGCAGGCGCGATAACGCCTTCTTGAGGAGCGACATCTGCTGGTGGTCGTTTGCCGAATCGATCGGAAGCACGACCGCCATCGGCGCCGACTCCAGCTCGACCTCGCCGCGCCGCTTGAGAAACGATTCCGTGCGGGCGTTGCGCGCGATCTGATACATCCAGGCCTCGAAGCAGCTGCCGCTCTTGTAGCTCCGGTGGTACTTCAGCATTCGGTAAAACGTCTCCTGCACGAGATCCTCACTGGCAGCGCGGTCGTTGGTGAGCCGGCAGAAGAAATTGAAGAGCGCGACGTGATGGCGGTCGAACAAGACCCCCAGAAACTCACAGGCACCCTCTCGGACTCGGTCCATCAATTCCTCGTTGGCCAGCGGTTGGTTCATGACCGGCTTCTTCATAGATGGATATCGTCCGTTGTGGAAAACGTTACATACGAAATTGAGGAGAGGCGCAGCGCCTCAACCTCCCTGTGAGGCATAGCGTGCGACGCCGCGCGACCACGCCACAGCGACCCCCGCACACAGGACTGTGATCCAGATCACCTGCCTGAGTAGATGCCCGGCCACGTCGGGCCCGAGGTGTCCCTGCGCGTAGATCGTCCCGGGAATGAAGTAGATGCCCTCGAACGGCAGGTAGCGCGAGACGGCGGCCAACGATCTCGGCAGCACCGAGATGGGGATGAGCTGTCCCGAAAAGAGCATGAAAACGCTGAAGATCACGTCGCGGATGCCGAAGATCCGCTCGAACCAGAAGGTCAGCAACCCGATGAGGAACTGAATGAGAAAGAGGGTCACGAAGCCTGCGAGCGCGCTCGTCAGAAAGACGGCCAGCACGCGCGGATCGCGCTGAATGGGCAGGCCGAGCAGCCACGAGAAAGCCAGGAAGAACGGCACGCCGACG
>DATLWH010000287.1:0-6409 GCA_035576505.1 Thermoanaerobaculia bacterium
GCCGCCCTTCAGCGTGCTCGTGCAGGGGCCAGGGATGATGCCAGCGTCTTTGCAGACGATTTGCTGGTTCGTGCCGTCGTCCTCTTCGACGGTGATCGTGAAGTTGTTGTCGTCAGCCTCACCGGAAATGCTTAGCTTCGAACCTGCTGGGACATTGATCCAGTCTTTGTGATTCGGTCCTGCTGCGGCCATAGTTTCCTCCTCTGGACGCATAGACGAACAGAACGGATTATTTCCGCGGAGCCCGCTACAATTTACCCCATGCCCCAAGCCATCCCCTTCCGGAACCGTGCGCACGAGGTCTCGCGCGTCGAGGCGTTCAGCGACGTTGTCTTCGGCTTTGCCATCTCGCTCCTCGTCGTGTCGCTCGAGGCACCGAAGACCTATGCGCAGATGATGGAGATGCTGCGCGGCTTCCTGCCCTTCACCATCTGTTTCTGGATCTTCATCGACATCTGGTTCGAGCATCACCACTTCTACAAGCGCTACGCCATGCAGGACAAGACGACGATGGCACTGAATACGTTCCTGCTCTTTGTCATCCTTTTTTATGTCTACCCGCTGAAGTTCATGTTTACGCTGGACACGCAGAGCATCATGGGTCAACGGGTCGATCTTCCGCCCGGCGGCGCCACGTTCCTCTTCACGATCTATGGAATCGGGGTGACCTCGGTCTTCTGGCTCCTTGCGGCGATGTACGGCAATGCCTGGCGTCACCGTGCGGACCTTCAGCTCAATGCGGTCGAAGAGATCGACACTCTGGAGCGCGTTTACGACGACTTTTTCATGGGGCTCTTCGGCGTGATCTCCATCATCCTCGCACACACTCGATAGGTGCACCTCGCCGGCCCGGTCTACTTCCTCATCGCAATCCCCAAGACCATCGTGCCGTGGACGATGGGCGTCAAACGTCGCAAGCTGGAGCTGGTGATGCTTGCAGAGAGAGGCGATTAGAACCACAGAGACGCAAAGGACATGGAGACGACCCTCCGTGACCTCTGTGTCTCCGTGGTCGGGCATTTCATCGCCACAGCCGCCACGTCCACACGCTCCAGAAGAGCGCCCAGAGAATGCAGACCGAGGCTACGGCAGCCGTGGCAATCGTGGCGCCGAAGCGATCGGCAGCGATACCGGCGGCGAGGCTGGAAATACTCATCGTGAGCGTCACGAAGCCCCAGTCGGCGCCGAACACGCGTCCACGGATCCAGTCCGGTGTCTCCCGCTGCAGACCGTAGGTGGAGGTCTGCCATTGCGCGCCGCCGCCGAGGTGCGCGGCGAAGACGGCGATCGAGCCTGCCAGGAGTGATCGCGAAAATCCGAGAGCCATGTATCCGGTACCGAAAAGGAAGATGGACGCTCCGATCAGGCTGTATTGCAGGTCACCGCGCCGCGCACCGACCGCTCGGATGAGGAACGGTCCGAAAAGTGCTCCCAGCCCGCGCGCCGCGAAGAGCAGCCCGATCCCGAATGCGCCGGCGTGAAAGATCTCCTTGCCGAAAACGCTGAGCATCGCCACCACTCCCGCGCCGAGGCCGTAGCCGCCCTTCGACGTCAACAGCGCCAGGACCCGCGGATGCGCGCGGGCGTAGCGCAACGTCTCCCGCATCGATTCGATGAGCGCCGGGTGTTCATGATCGACGGCCCTCTCCTCGGCGAATTGCGCGCGCATGCGCCACAGAATTGCCGCCGATGCCAGGAAGCTGAGCGCGTCGACGACGAAGGAGACATCACGCCCGAAGCGCATCGTCACCGCACCGCCGATGGCCGCGCCGACGGCCAGCATCGTTCCCCACGTCGATCCCATCAACACGTTCGCCGCGCTCAGCTCCTCGGGGGCGACGATGTTCGGAAGTGCCGCCTGCGACGCCGGTTCGAAGTAGGCCGAGCCGATGGAGATGGCGATGACGCCGATGTAGGCGAAGGGCAACAGAGCCGGTGTCCGCGCAAACAGCGGCAGCAGACAGGCGCCGGCGCGCATCACGTCGACGACGATCATCAGTTTGCGGCGGTCGAGGCGGTCGACGGCACGCCCGGCGATGGGCGTGACGAGAAAGATCGGCAGCGACTGGCAGAGCAGCATCAGCGAGGCCAGCGTGGCCGACCCGGTGAGCTGCAGCACGAGGTCGAGCAGCGCCACGGTGAGGAACCAGTCCCCGCCGAGGGAGATCAGCGATCCGAAGTAGAGAAGCCTGAAGTCGCGGTTGTGGCGGAGCAGCCGCACGTACATGCGGCGCGCATGCTATCCCTCCTCGGGAATGACGTGCTCTTCGCCGCCGACGCGGTCATAGGTCAGGAACGAGTAGGGATAGTCGTTCTTGGCATCGGACTCGAAGTCTTCGCGATCCGTGAGATGCCACTCGTTGACGTCGTCGAACTCGGGGAAATACGTGTCGCCGGCAACGTCCGCGTGGATCTGCGTGATGTACATCCGGTCGGCGCGGTGTACGGTCTGCCGGAAGATCTCGCCGCCGCCAAGGATGAAGACCTCATCCTCGAATGCCGGGATCGAGGCCAGCGCATCTTCGACCGACGATACGACGACGACGTTCTCCTGCGGCGCGATCGGCGAGCGGCTGACGATTACATGCGGCCGACCCGGCAACGGCTTGCCCCCGATCTCATCGAACGTCTTCCTCCCCATGATCACGTGATGCCCCATCGTCAGCGTCTTGAGGCGCTTGAGGTCGTTCGACAGATGCCACGGCAGCTTGTTATCGCGCCCGATGACGCGGTTTGCTGCGACGGCGGCGAGGAAGGAGATGCGCATGAGGCGGGGATGATAGCTGAGGGGCGGGTGTCGGGAGTCGGGGGTCGGAGAAATTCGTCGCCAGGATCTCCGACCCCCGATCCCCGACTCCCGACACCCCGCTTTCCCTCACACCGCGATCGGCGCTTTGATCGACGGATGCGGGTCGTAGTTCTCGAGTGTGAAGTCGGAGAACTTGAAGTCGAAGATCGACTTCACGTCGGGATTGAGCGTCATCGTCGGAAGCGGACGCGGGTCGCGGGCGAGCTGCTCGCGCGCCTGGTCGAGATGGTTGACGTAGAGATGGGTGTCGCCGAGCGTGTGGATGAAATCGCCGGGGGCGAGGTCGCAGGCCTGCGCCACCATCATCGTCAGCAATGCGTAGGAGGCCAGGTTGAACGGCACGCCGAGGAAGACGTCGGCGCTGCGTTGGTACATCTGGCAGGAGAGCTTGCCATCGGCGACATAGAACTGAAAAAGGGCGTGACACGGAGCCAGGGCCATCCGATCAAGATCGCCGACGTTCCAGGCGCTGACCACGAGTCGCCGCGAGTCGGGATTGCGTTTGATCTGATCGATCACGCCGCTGATCTGATCGATGTGCCGGCCGTCTGGCGCCGGCCAGGAGCGCCACTGGTATCCGTAGACCGGCCCGAGCTCCCCGTTCGCATCCGCCCACTCGTCCCAGATCGTGACCTTGTTCTCGTTCAGATAGCGGATGTTCGTATCGCCGCGCAGGAACCAGAGCAACTCGTGGATGATCGAGCGGAGGTGCAGCTTCTTGGTCGTCAGGAGCGGGAACCCCGCGCCGAGGTCGAAGCGCAGTTGGTAACCGAAAACGCTCAGAGTGCCCGTGCCGGTGCGGTCCGATTTCGGGACGCCGTGGTCGAGAACGTGACGGACGAGCGTGAGGTATTGCTGCATCCGCGAATTATCGCACTCCTCCGACCGCGCGCCGCCGCGGAGGATCGGGCGGAACGAGTACGTAGACCACCTTGCCGCCGGCGGTACCGTCGGGGTTGTCGACAATGACTGATGGCGTCGCCTCCAGCCGCTCTTCGACCTCGGCGGGCGTGAGGTTCGGCTCGCGGCCGAGAATCTGCGCAGCGGCGCCGGAAACGATCGCCGTCGAGTACGACGTGCCGCTGTCCTCGGTCAAACGGTAGTGATCGTGACCGGTGCCGATGGCCGGCATCGCCTCCTCGGCAGGAGCGAGCAGTTCGACCGCCGGGCCGCGGCAGCTATCCACCCAGAGACGATTATCGCGTCCGACCCCGCCCACCGTGATCAGGCCCGCAATCGACGGTCCAAGCGTAGCGGGAAAGATGTGTACCTGATTGTTCGGGTCGCACTGCCCGCGTGCCGCGCCGACGCTCTTCGGAACCGCCGAGTTCCCTGCAAGGACAACGAAGAGGAAGCGTTTGCCGTTCGGGTCGGGATTGCCGTCGCGATCGACGCCACCGACCATGTCGCGGATCTTCTGTTCGAGCTGCGAGTACGGAATGTCACCAGCAACCGGATTTCCTGAGAGTGCTGCGCTCATGTTGATGATCGCCGTGCGGACATTCGGTGTCGATGGATCCCATGCCGCGCGAATCACTCTATTGAAAACGTATAGCCAGTTCTGTCCCTCGGGCGTCCCCAGGGCGGTCATGCTGATGATCGATACTCCCGGCGTAACACCAACGTGGCGGCCTCCGATGAGCGAAGCAGTACCGGTTCCGTGAGTCTCAATGAAAGCCGGGTCGAGACATGGATGAAGTGCCTCGTTGGGCGAGCTGCATCCCGGGTTGGATCCCCGCTCGCGCTGAACATCGATGCCTGCGATGACGTTGCCGCCCGCGAATTCGTCGTGATCGATCTCGACGCCGGTATCGAGCAGATAGACGAGCGCGCTCACGCCCGCGCGGGCGAAGTGGCCATCGAGCGACCCATCGATCGAATCGAGCCGATCGAGAAACCAAAGTGCGTCCTCCGGCTGATCGTCGCTACAGGTGCCGAAGCGGCGCACGTCAAACACCGGCACGGAGGGTGACGTCGAGGGAATGTGTACCGTCTGCGTCGAGCAGCGGGTAATCACCGTCTCCACCGCCGCAAGCGGAACGGCAGTGAACAGGAGAACCGCAGCGAATGTTCGACGCATGGGACAGTGTAGTGCACCCTATAATCGAGCGCTCGCATGCTCCAGGTCATCGACGGCACTCTCCACATCGGCAACGTCTCCACAACGGATCTCGCAAGGCGCTTCGGCACTCCGCTCTACGTCTACGACGCGGCGGTCATCTGGCGCCAGATCGAGCGGGTCAGGCGCGCGTTCTCGACCCTCCCCTTCCGCCCGTTCTATGCCATGAAGGCCAATAGCGCGCTGGCGATCCTCGACCTCGTGCGCGGAGCCGGTTTCGGCTGCGATGCCGTCTCGCCGGGCGAGATCTACATCGCCCGGAAGGCCGGCTTCACGCCGGACAACATCTGGTTCACATGCTCGAATGTCTCCGATGACGACCTGCGCGCCATCGGAGACGAACGGATCGTCATCAACGTCAATTCGATGTCGGAGATCGACCGCATCCTGGCGCTCGATCTGCCGAATCCCGTCGCGCTGCGCGTCAATACGGAAATCGGTGCCGGCCATCATGTCGATGTCGTTACGGCCGGCGGCGGCGTGAAGTTCGGTATTGCCCTTGCCGAGATCGAATCGGCGCGGATGGTCGTCGAAGACAGCGGCCGCGAGGTCGTCGGACTTCATGCGCACATCGGCTCCGGCATCGACCGGCTCGCGCCGCTGATCGAGTCGGCCCGACGGTTGCTCGATCTCTCCACCACGTTTCCGAACCTGCGCTGGCTGAACTTCGGCGGCGGGATCTCCGTCCCCTACGAGCCGGGCGCGCCGGAGTTCCCCATCGACGAGTATGGCGCCGAGCTGACGGCCATCGCCGACCGCCTCCTGCGCGCGCGCGGCCTCACCGCCATTCTGGAGCCGGGACGCTATCTCGTGGCGGAGTCGGGCACGCTCTTGTCGCGTGTCACGTCACGGCGCCTCAGCGGCGGGCAGTTCTGGATCGGCGTCGACACCGGCTTCAACCACCTCGTGCGGCCGTCGAAGTACGGTGCCTATCACCACATCGTCAACGCCACCGGCGGCTCTCCGGCGTCGCTGCGGCAGACCTTCGATCTCGCGCAAATGCACGACGAGGTCGTGGTGGCCGGGAACCTCTGCGAATCCGGCGACGTCTTCACGCGCACCGAGTCGGGCCAGGCCATCACACGCAAGATCGACAGGACGATGCCGGGCGACCTCGTGGCATTCTGCGACGCCGGCGCCTACGGTTTCTCGATGGCCTCGCTCTACAACGCCCGCCTGCTTCCGCCCGAGGTGATGGTCGACGGCGACGACGCACGCCTGATCCGCGAGCGACAGACGTACGACGATTTAGTGAGGGGGATGTTGTGAAAGGCGGAAGGATGAAGGCAGAAGGCAGAAGGGTTTTGGCGCGAGGTCTCGCTAGATCCTCATTCATCCTTCTGCTTTCCGCCTTCATCCTTCTGATACCTGGCTGCGCAACGCAAATGACACACACCACCCTCGATCTGAAAATCGTCAACGGCCGGATCATCGACGGGACAGGCGCTCCTTGGTATCGAGGCGATGTCGGCGTGCGCGGT
>DATLWH010000288.1:0-2111 GCA_035576505.1 Thermoanaerobaculia bacterium
CGACCTTCACCGCGCAGACGGACAGGAATGTCATCGGCAACACGACCGTGACGCTCAACTCCTCGAATCCGGGCGTCGCTACCGTGGCACCGTCCGCGGTCATACCGGCCGGTTCGAATTTCGTCAATTTCAGTGTCACCGGGGTCGGCACCGGCAGCACCAACATCAACGCGAACCTCTCGGACGCTGACGACGGCGCCACCGCGTCCGCGTTCGTCACGGTCACCGAACCCTGCGCCACGCCGGCGGCGCCGAGCATCAGCGGACCGGCCACCGCCGAGGTTGGGAAGGCGTACACGATCGCATGGCCGAGCGCCAGCAGCGCGACGGACTACGCGGTCGATGAATCGACGGACCCGGATTTCGGAACGCAGACGACCACCACGGTCACGACGAACAGCGCATCGTTTACGCACGCGGCGGCGAATCGTTACTACTATCGCGTCCGGGCTCGAAACCTGAGTACCGGCTGCAGCACGGTGTCGCCGTTCTCGGCCGTCATCTCCGTGCTCGTGAGCGTCACGCCCGTGGCGCAGACGCGCATTCTTCCGGTCGTCGGCTCCGTGCCCGGCAGCTTCGGCTCGTTCTTCAAGACCTCGGTGCAGCTCTTCAACGCAAAGAGCAGCGCCGTCTCCGGCAAGATCGTCTTCCACACGCAGAACACCTCAGGATCGTCCAGCGATCCTTCTCTCGCTTACTCGATTCAGCCTGGGAAGTCGCTCTCCTATCCCGATCTCCTTCCGGCCATGGGCCTCCCCAGCGGCCTGGGGAGCGCCGATCTCATCGCCGACGCCGGCTCCGCCTTTCCAGTCACGCTGGTGCGGGTCTTCAATGACGCCGGCACCGCGGGAACCACGGGTCTGGCCGAGGAGCCGATGGCGGCCAGTGACGCGCTGCAGAGCGGAGATTCGGGAGCGCTGATCGCCCCCGCCGATCAGAAGTTCCGCCTCAATATCGGCGTGCGGACGCTGGATCAGGGAGCATCGATGACCGTCACTGTCCGCGACAAGGACGGCGTGGTCGTGAAAACGACGACGAGGACCTACGGTCCTACGTTCTTCCAGCAGGTCGGATCACTGACGATGCTCGACGGTTACGTCCTCACCGGCGGCGAGACGATCACGATCCAGCTCACCGCCGGCAGTGCCTTCTTCTACGGCTCGACGACGGACAATACGACGCAGGATCCAAGCGTGCAGTTCGCGAAGCGGATCGAGTGAGATTCATTTGCCCGGCTGATCCGTCAGGAAGCCCACCTTCTTCGCTCCCGCCTCGTGCGCCGCGTCCATGGCTTCGACGGCGCGGTCGAAGGGCACCGTGTCGTCGGCGTTGATGAAGACGACGCGGTCGGCGACGGGGCGGGAGAGCATCTGCGCGGCGAGCGCGTCACGGAGCCCTTTGGCATCGGCCATCTTTTGCGTGTTGAGATAGATGCCGTCCGTGCGCACGGTTACGACGAGCTGGCTCTGCTCGGACGGCGGAGGCGCGCCGGTCACTTCGACTTTCGGCGGAACCTCGACATCGAGCCCCATCTGCAGGATCGGTGTCGCCACCATGAAGATGATGAGCAGCACCAGCACCACGTCAACCAGCGGCGTGATGTTGATTTCCGATCGGACTCCCTGGCCGGAGCTGGCGGACATTGACATGTGTTTTTCCTCGAGGGGGTCGGGAGTCGTGGGTCGGGGGTCGGAGCGTTCAACATCACTCTCTACGACCCCCGACCCCCGACTCCCGACCCCCCAATGAACTCACTTTCCCTGTTGCACGATCTTCCCACCTGCCATCTGATTCTCGGTCAGGAACGAAACAGCGGTGAAGTCGGCGTCGTTGGCTGCTTTCATGACCAGGCGCACCTTGCCGAAATTGATGCGCTTGTCGGCCTTGATCATCACGTTGCGCGTCGCATCCTTGTCGTGCTCCGCCTTCATGTAGCGCGGGAGATCGCGGTCGGGAATCCAGTCCTGACCCATGAAGACGGTGCCGTCCTGCTTGATCGAGATGATCAGGTCGGATTCTTTTCCCGGCTTCTTCTCCGAATGCGGCCCCTGGGGCAGCACGACGTCGACGCCCGATTGCAGCATCGGCGTTACCACCATGAAGATGATCAG
>DATLWH010000289.1:0-3590 GCA_035576505.1 Thermoanaerobaculia bacterium
CAACAAGTACCTGGCCGGCGCCCCCGCGGCCGTGAAGAGCCGCACGCTGGCCGACCTGATCAAGTTCAACGAGGAGAACCGGGCGCGGGAGATGCCGTACTTCGGCCAGGAGATCTTCGAGCAGTCGGAGAAACGCGGTCCGCTGACGGAGAAGAAGTACCGCGACGCGCTGGCGAAGAACCATCGCCTGACGCGCACCGAGGGGATCGACGCCACGCTGGCCAAGCACAAGGTCGACGCCATCATCGCCCCGACAGGCGGCCCGGTCTGGGCGACGGACCTGGTGACCGGCGATCACTTCACCGGCGGCTATTCTTCCGCATCGGCAGTTGCAGGATATCCGCACATCACCCTGCCGGCAGGGCTGGCGTTCGGACTGCCCGTCGGCATCTCGTTCTTCGCCGGCGCCTGGAGCGAACCGGCGCTGATCAAGTTCGCATACGCATTCGAGCAAGGGGCGAAGGCGCGGCAGAAACCGAGGTTTCTGGCGACGGCGGTGTAGGTACCGGCCTCAAATCATTGGATCACGTTTTTATCCGCAGATGACGCAGATAGAACGCAGATAAAAACATCAAGGGATGGGACAGATGCCGTGCATCATCTGCCACGACGGGTGTAGGTGCTTCAAATCCATCTGTGTCCATCTGCGTAATCTGCGGATCAGGTTTTTCATCCGCAGATGGAACGCAGATAAAAACATCAAGGTACCGGACAGATGCCATGCATCATCTGCCAGGCGAACGATGCGGCGATGAGGACGATGAAGGCCAGGTAGAAGGGGAGGAGTCGGCGTCTCACGTACGTTCAACACCCGGAAGGGACGTGACGAATTCCGCGCCGAAGTATTTCGCGGGGGTGAAACTTCCCGGACGTTTTGGCGAGGCCAGCAGTCGTTCCACAGCCGCCAGGGCGCTGATCACGGTGAATGCGTAGCCCTCGGGTGTGGTCATCGTCATCGTCACTTCGCTCGTGCCGTCGGTGACGCGGCCCCAGACGTAGGTCCGCCCGCTGGCGCGCTGCTCGGGGCCTGGGCCGGTGCGGCGATTGGCGTAGGCCTGGAGGAGGCGTTTGACCGGTTTGATGCCGAGGATGGGGAGGAGCGCGCGGACGCGCCGCATCCGGGCGATGGCCTTCGGCGATGCGGCGGTGTAGACGCGGATGTTCGGGATGCCGGTGGTGTGGAACGCGGTGGAGACGTCGCCCCAGGGAATGGTCATGGCCATCCGCGTTCCGCAGGAGAAGGGGATCTCGCGCGTGGCGTAGGCCGGCGGGACGCGAACGATCCTGCCGTCGCGGCGGATGGCCCCTCCTTCGTCGATGCCTTCGATCATCGTCTTGAGCGTTCCCCGGCTCAGCTCCGCGCCGGGTGAGTAGAAGGCCAGCTCCAACTCCGTCGCGTTCGGAAGGCGTGCGGCCAGCATGGCGGCGAGGCAGTCGGTCGGGACGACGTCGAAGCCGACGCCGGGGATGAGGGTTACGCCCGCGAGAACGGCAGCGTCGTTCATGGCCATGACCGCTTCGAAGACGGCGATCTCGCCGGTGATGTCGAGGTAATGCGCGCCGGCGTCGATACAGGCCCGCACCATCGGCGCGCTGGTGTGGACGAACGGACCGGCGCAGTGGAGCACGGCCTCGACGCCTTGGAGCATCGGTGCATTTAATGAGAACGCCCGCGCTTCCAGCCCCAGCTCGATCGCCAGCGGCGCCAGTTTTTCCGCGCTACGGCCGGAGAGAATCGGCTTTTGCCCGCGGCGTACGGCCTCGCGCGCGATCAACTCGCCGGTGTACCCGTTCGCGCCGTAGATGAGGAAGGTCACGGCGCATTATTGCGCTTTAGCGCGCCGGAGCGCCGCCGTCTCGGCGGCTGGCTCGGCGGCGTCTCGCCGCCGAGTCTGCAACACGCATAACATTTGCCGGTAACCCGGCGGCGAGAAGCCTCCGCATTTCTCACACTGTCACTGGAATCGTCGGCACGCTGTACCCCGCTCGATTAAAAGAAGTGGTAAGCGATTCAAAGATTGTGAGAAATGCCGCCTGGCCAGCCTGCCTGGCCAGCCGGCGAGACGCCAGCGCTCCGGCGTCAATGGTGCCTATCGTGCCCGCTCCGTTCGATGTCCAAATCGGCGACGACGTTGTGCGGGTGGTTGATGGCCTGGCTGAACTTGTCCATCGATACGACGACGCGGATGAGCGTGGTGTCGCTGCGGTCGTGGGCGAAGACGAGCAGCGCCACTTTGTCTCCGCCCAGGGGGCGGGCGTAGATCAGCGTCGTCTCGCCGTGGCGTTTTGAGCGCGTCTGCACGAGAGTCTGCAGCGGCTCGCCGGCGTTGCGGAGAACGATCTCGGCCAGACCCTGCGTATCGTCGAAACGGGCATTCTCGAACGTGGCCAGTTGCACGTCCGAGACGCCGCCCGGACGGGTCATCCAGAGCGCAAAGCGTACGAGGCCGAAGAGCGGGATGTACGTGCGATGAACGTGATACCGCGACTCGACGGCGCGGACGACGGCATCGAAATCAGCACGGGCAGGCGCCGCGCCGAGGGCGAAGACGCTCACCAGCGCCACCAGGAGGACCAGACGGCGGCGGCGATCATTCATGACGAGTTTCCTTCTTCCCATGCTTGTCCTTCAGATCGCGGGAGATATGCGGGATGCCGAACTGTCCTTCCAGCCCTGCCAGCTTGTCGATGTCGACAGGCCCGACGATGTTTACGACGGTGAACTCTTTTGGTTCTGCCGAGATGATCAGTAGGCCGGTGACCGCGTCGCCTTGCGTGTCGACATAGATATCGACGTCTTCCTTCGTGCGGCTGGACACTTTGACGATCTTCTTCCACGACGGTCCGAGCTGTGTGCGGATGCGCTCGGCCTGCGTCTTGTCGTATTCACCCTCGTGCTCGAACTCGTAGCTGCGGACGTAGATCCCTTTGAGGCCGTTGATCATCTCCTTCGCGGCGCGCTCGTCGGCGTCGGTGCTGGAGAGGAACTTGCCGGCCAGGCGGAGCATGGCGCCATCGAGGGTGACGTCGACGGTCTCGGTGGCCTTCGCGGCCATGTCGGGAAGATCGAGGTTGAGCCGGGTGCCCTGCGCCGAGGCGGAAAACGGAACGGCCACGCTGGCGATGATGGTGAGCATCAAACTGATGAGAAAACGGGTCATGGTTGGTCCTTTCATGGTCGGTCAGTCGTGTGCGACGGCGCGTTGGGCCACGCGCATCTTGGCGCTGGCGATGTGCAGGGCGGTCATGACCTCGCGGCGTGCACGCTCGCCTTCGGTGCGTCGGTGCTCGACGATCTGATGCGCGGTCAGACCGCCGAGGGCCGCGGTGAGAACTACCGCCGCGGCCAGGCGCCGCAGGGTGGATGCGGCCGGCCAATGCCGGCTGCGCGATGGGGTTGTGTCGCCGAGGCGTGCCAGGACGCGGCCGGCGAAGCCGTCGGGCGGCGACGTCCGCGCCAGCACTCGCTGAAGGTCAGCATCAAGATCAGAATCGTGATTCATGAGGTCACTCCCAGCCACTCCCGGAGCGCCGACAGGCCGCGCCGGAGATGGCTTTTGACGGTGTTGATCGGGATATCGAGCAGCGCG
>DATLWH010000290.1:0-3953 GCA_035576505.1 Thermoanaerobaculia bacterium
ATCGACGCCGCCCATGTTTCCCTGTCCGCTGCCGCCGTAGATGACGGCATCGCTGTTGAGCACCTCGGCCCATCGTCCGCCGTAAGGAACGCCGATCTGGTAGTTGTAGCGCGGGAGTGGCGTGAAATTCAGGGCGATGACGACCGGCTGCTCCGGCTGCGACTTCGACTTCCGCATCAGGACGACGATGCTGTTCTCCGTGTCGCAGCAGTCGATCCATTCGAATCCCTCGGGCGAGAGGTCGAGCTCGTGCATTGCCGGGATGTCGCGGTAGGCCTTGTTGAGATCCTCGACCCAGCGCTGCAGTGTGGCATTCGGCAGCGAGTCGAGCTGGTTCCAATCGAGAGCGGCGTCGTGATTCCACTCGCGCCACTGCCCGAACTCGCCCCCCATGAACATCAGCTTCTTGGCCGGCTGCGAGTACATGTGCGCAAAGAGCAGCCGCAGATTGGCGAATCGCCGCCACTCATCGCCCGGCATCTTGCGGATCAGCGAGCCCTTGCCGTGGACGACCTCGTCGTGCGACAGCGGCAGGACGAAGTTTTCGGTGAAGGCATACATCCCTCGGAAGGTGAGATCGTTGTGATGGAACTTGCGGTGGACGGAGTCGAGCGCGAAGTAGCGCAGCGTGTCGTGCATCCATCCCATGTCCCACTTCATCCCGAAACCGAGGCCGCCGATGTAGGTCGGGCGCGACACCATTGGCCATGAGGTCGACTCCTCGGCGATGACCTGCACGTCCGGATGCGCTTTGTAGACATCCTCGTTGAGACGCCGCAGGAAGTTGATGGCCTCGATGTTCTCGCGGCCGCCGTGCTCGTTCGGGATCCATTCGCCGTGCTTGCGCGAGTAGTCGAGGTAGAGCATCGAGGCGACGGCGTCGACGCGCAGCCCGTCGGCGTGAAAGACGCCGAGCCAGTACATCGCGCTGGAGAGGAGGAAGGAGCGGACCTCGTTGCGGCTGAGGTTGAAGATGAGCGATCCCCAGTCCGGCTGGAACCCCTTGCGCGGATCGGCGTGCTCATAGAGATGCGTGCCGTCGAAGTAGGAGAGGCCATGCTCGTCGGTGGGGAAGTGGGAGGGCACCCAGTCGAGGATGACGCCGATGTCGTTCTGGTGCAGGACGTCGATGAGGTACATGAGGTCCTGCGGTGTGCCGTAGCGGCTGGTGGCGGCGAAGTAGCCGGTGCACTGATATCCCCAGGAGCCGTAGAACGGATGCTCCATGACCGGGAGCAGCTCGACGTGGGTGAAATTCATCTTGCGCAGATAGTCGGCCAGAGGGCCGGCCAGCTCGCGGTAGGTGAGGGGACGGTTGCCTTCCTCGGCGACGCGCCTCCACGATCCGATGTGCATCTCGTAGATCGACATCGGGGAGGTGAAGGCGTTGCGCTGTGCGCGATGGTGCATCCACTCCTGGTCGTGCCATTCGTAGTCGAGATCCCAGACCACCGAGGCTGTGTCGGGCGGGGTCTCGTGAAGGATGCCGACCGGATCGGCTTTGTCGACGTGGTAGTTGTTGTATTTCGAGTGGATGTGGAATTTATAGTGCGCACCTTTCCCGACGTTCGGCACGAAGCCTTCCCAGATGCCGGAAGGGCCGCGATCTTCGAGGAGGTGCTGTTCGGGATTCCAGCCGTTCCAGTTGCCCATCACGCTGACCGAGGCGGCGTTGGGCGCCCAGACGCCAAACATCGTTCCGCGCACACCGCCGCGGGTGACGATGTGCGATCCGAGTTTTTCCCAGAGCCGGGTGTGGCTCCCTTCGTTGAAGAGGTGGTAGTCCCAGTCGCTGAGGAGGGAGGAGGTACCCGGGTGGAGATCGACCTCGATCATCACCGTGGGGACGATGTCCGCGCCGACCGTCTGTGCCTCTTCGGCGATTCTGTCTTGTCTGCTCGTGCTCGCCATCAGCCAATCGTGTCGCTCTCAGCGTTCGATAGCAAGGGTCGCGCCGTAGGAGACAAACCAGAAACCAGAAACCAGAAACCAGAAACCAGAAAAACAACGGGATCACTTCTGGTTTCTGGTTTCTGGTTTCTGGTTTGTCTGCACCCGCAGCACCTCACCCACGCTCCAAGCCTGGGCGATGCAGCCGCGTGGTGTGTGTGGGGCGTCGCCGTCGAAGATCTCGCTGATCGTCCCGACGCCGGCCTCGGAGAGATGGGCGTGCATGTTGGCGATCAGGCCTCGCGCGGCCTCGCTTCCCCCGGCTCCGCGATAGCGAAGGAGCGCGTCGATGTAGATGCCGAGGAGCCAGGGCCAGACTGTTCCCTGATGGTAGGCGGTGTCGCGGGAGTGTTGATCGCCGATGAGCTGACCGCGGTAACGCGAGTCCTCGGGTGAGAGTGTGCGCAGGCCCACCGGCGTCAGGAGTTTCGATTCACAGACGCTGAGGATCTCTTCGGCGCGCGCATCCTCGAAGAGTGCGAAGGGCAGAGCGATGGCGAAGAGCTGGTTCGGACGGATTGAGGCGTCATTCGGGTTCACGACGTCGAAACAGCACTGTGAGTCGCGATTCCAGAAGGCCGCTTCGAAGGCTTCGCGCACCGAGTCGGCGCGCTCGGTCAACGCGTCGTCGCCGGTGAGGGCGGCCACGATCCGGAGGGCGTTGTACCAGAGTGCGCTGATCTCGACCGGCTTACCACGGCGCGGTGTCACCGCCTCGCCATCGACGATCGCGTCCATCCATGTCAGGGCCACGCCGCTCGCGCCGGCATAAAGGAGACCGTCGAGGTCGGCGTGGATGTTGAAACGGGTGCCGCGCTCGAGCCAGGCGATGGCGTCGCGAAGTACGGGCAGGGCCTCGTCGCGCACGAAGGCCTCGTCGCCGGTCGCTTCGCGATAGCGCCAGACGGCGATGAAGAGCCACAGACCGGCGTCGACCGAGTTGAATTCCGGCTCGCTCGTGCCGTCGGGAAAGCGGTTCGGGATCATCCCTTTGCTCGCGGCGGCCAGCCAGCGGCGAAGAATCTGTCTGGCGTCATCGAAGCGGCCGGTGGCGAGGCAAAGACCCGGCAACGCGATCATCGTGTCGCGCCCCCAGTCGGTGAACCAGTGGTAGCCGGCGATGACGGTTCTCTTGTCGCTCTCGCGATCGATGAGGAATTGATCGGATGCCAGAAGGAGGAGGGGATCGGGCTGTCCGAGCTCGGGGGTCGGGGGTCGGGGGTCGGGGGTCGGAGATGCCTGCCCGCTTGCTTCCTCAGGTATCGCGAGTCGTGAGGCGGAGGTCGGAGACTCTAAAGTCGCAGGTTGCCCGCTCCGACCCCTGACCCCCGACTCCCGACTCCCGAGAAGCGCCTCTCTCCTCGCCCGCTCCGCCGCGACGATCGCAAGCACATCCCTGTCGTGGTCCTCCGTCGCAAGAACCACCGGCAACAGGTCTCCCCGTTTCAACGTCACGACGTAGGAGCCCGGCGTGAAGAGGTCCTCTTCGTAATCGAGTCCGCGTTCACGTTCGCGGTCGTAGACGAACTGCTTCCAGCAATCGGGCTTCGCCTCGAACGTCGCACCGGGAACGTTGATGTGTACGTACGGGAGCGCGGCGTCGGTGCAGCGGATGAGCGAGTGATAGTCGCGGCCGGCGAGAAACGGGGTGAGCCGGAGCTCGAACGGCGATGGGCTGTCGATGACCTCGTACAGGATGATGGTCAGGTTCTCGCCGTGCGCCGCAACTACCGTCTTGCGCAGGGTGACGTCGCCCGCCGCGTACTCCCAGACCGGAAAGATGCCGCGTTGGAACGACACGAGATGTTCAAAGCCAGACGGGTGCACGCAGCCCGGGAATCGGTTGGCGGCGAGATCGATGCCGGCGACGGTCTCATCGAGTTTGGAAACAAGCACCGTTCGCTCGGCGCGTCCCTGTGATGCGGCGACGAGCATCCCGTGGTAGCGCCTGGTGTTGGCGAAGGTGACCGACGACCCCGCCCAGCCCCCGAGACCGTTCGTCT
>DATLWH010000291.1:0-7267 GCA_035576505.1 Thermoanaerobaculia bacterium
CCGACGATGCCGGCGCCGAGCGCGATGGCGATCCCGATCGCGGCGATGTGGGTGTCGACGCGGAAATTGAACGCGACTTCCGACATCGTATGCGGGTTCATCGTGCCAGTGGAGATCGCGTTCACCGGAAGTGACAGCAGGACGCCGATGATGCCGCCGACGAGGGCGATTGCGGCGCTCTCCAGCATCATGGAGAGAAGGATGGCGCGGCGTTTGAAGCCGAGAGCTCGCAGTGTGGCGATCTCGCGGGCGCGCGAGGAGACGGCCGAGAACATGGTGTTCATCGTTCCGAAGATCGCCGCGCCGATCATGAAAATCGTGACGATCTCGACGAGCTTTCGGATCCCTGAGAGACCGGTGGTCTGATCGTCGAAGTACTGCGCCTCGCTGCGCACCCGCAGCTCGAGCCGGGTGTCGTTCCGGATCGCCGCCCTGATCGACTCGGAAGCCGCGTTGTCGGCCGGCTTCAGCAGGACGGAGGAGTACGCGTCACGCTTCCGCGCCTGACCCAGGTATTCGACGTCGCACCACATCTCGGAATCGAAGGCCGTTCCCTGCGCGTCGAAGATGCCCACGACGTTCCACTTCTGCGTGCCGAATTGAAACGTGTCGCCGGTGTTGGTGTTGACGAAGCGGTCGCGGATCCGCCGCGCCACGATGATCTCGTTGACGCCGGGCCTGAACATTCGGCCTTCGACGATCTTCACGTACGGCCGCAGCGCGAACATATTCGGCGTCACGCCGCGTACCGTGACGTTCACCCGTTTGCCGGTGTCCTTCCTGGGCAGTTTGAAAAGGATCACGAGCTGAGGCGAGAGGAGCGGCTGGCCGTTCGCGTCCAGGGCGATGCCCGGCAGGACGCGAATGGTCTGAACGGTGTCTTTCGCCACCCGGCTGGAGAGCTCGGCGTCGACGCCGTCGCGCATGATCAGGAGCAGTTCCTTCGAGCCCGAGGAGGCAAACGCCGAAAGTACTCCGTTGTAGAGCGCCAGCATCGAAAGCGTGACGGCGATGACCACGCCGATGGCGATGACGGTCATGAACGTCGACGCGCGGCGAGACGCGAGACTGCCGCTGTTGTATTTGAGCGGGATCATCAGACCACCTTCCTGAGACCGTCGACGACGCGGAGATTGGAAGCTCGCCACGCCGGCAGCCCGCCGGCGATGAGTCCGATGCCCATCGCAATGAGCGCGCAACCGCCCATGAGCTGGCCGGTGATGACGAAACCTCGTACGGCGCCGTCCGTGAGTTTCGTCATGTCGATCACGCGGAAGATGCCCTTCGCGGCCAGCGTGCCGAACACCCCGCCCAGAAGCGAGAGGAGCATGAACTCGCTGAGCATGATCGCCAGGACGGCCGGCCTGGCAAAGCCGATCGCCTTCAACACGGCAATCTCCTTGACCCGCTCCCGCGCCGACATCCCCATCGTGACCGCCGCGAGCATGACCACCATCAGAATCGCGGCGCTGCTGATGGCTGTGAACAGGAGTTGGATGTTCCCCATCCAGGCCACGACGCCGGCCTGGTAGTCCTTCTCCGACATGGTCTCGGTGGGGTACTCGCCGTTCTTGAACATGGCGTCGATCTCCTGACTCAGCGGCGCCAGCAGTTTTGGATCTTTCACCTTGATCCAGAAGAGACCGGCCTGACCGGCGTTGTGCATCGACTCGTTGTGATAGTCCATGTGATAGAAGAGCGAGGAGTCGTTGACCGGATGGTGGACGACACCGCGGATGGTCAGCTCGGCGTCGTAAGGATGGATGTTGTGGGTGAGCGTGATCCGCTGGCCGACCTTCCAGCCGAAACGCTGCATCAGCTCACTCCCGACCAGGGCGCCGCGCCGGTCGGCTTTCCACGCGGCGAGCTGCTGCGGATCGACCTTGTAGTCATCGAAGACCGAGGCGAAGGTCTCATGATCGACCGCGTAGTTCGTGAAGAAGTTCCGCTTGTCTTTGTAGTAGTTCCCGATCCACTGCTCCTTGCAGACGTCGACGACGCCCGGCAATTGCCGCAGCTTCTGCTCGTGGCTGAACGGGAGCCGGGTTGTGACGGAGATGGCCGACGACATGACGAGGCGGTTCAGCCCCTCGTCGGTGACCGAGGTGAACCCGTGCAGGATCCCCATCAGCACGGTGATGAAAAAGAAGATCGTCGAGAGCAGGGCGATCGTCAGAACGGTGCGCATGCGGTTGCGGAACAGATTGCGGCGGATCAGCTTTAAGAACTTCATCATGCGCTCGCTTCCAGCCGCTGCTCATGAGAGTCCGCTGCTTCGGCAAGCCGGCCTTTTTCGAGATGCAACGTGCGCCGGGCATGGTGAGCCGCTTTCGGGTCATGCGTGACCATGACGATCGTCTTCTGGTATTCGCGGTTCAGGCTCTCCAGAAGGGCGAGCGTCTCGTCGGCGTTCCTGGCGTCGAGGTCGCCCGTCGGCTCGTCGGCGACCAGGATCGTCGGATCGGTGACGATGGCCCGGGCGATGGCGACGCGCTGTTCCTGTCCTCCGCTGAGCTGACGCGGATAGTGGTGCATCCGCTCGCCGAGGCCGACGATCGAAAGCGCGGTCTGGACATGCTGGCGACGCTCGCGTTTCGACAGGGTTGTCAGGAGCAGCGGCAGCTCGACATTCTCGAAGGCATCGAGCACCGGGATGAGGTTGTACATCTGGAAGATGAATCCGATGTGACGCGCCCGCCAGCCCGCCAGCTCCGACTCGGAGAACCGGCCGATCTCGCGGCCGTCGACGATGATGCTGCCGCTGGTCGGGCGATCGATGCCGGCCACGAGGTTGAGAAGCGTCGTCTTGCCCGAGCCGGACGGCCCCATGAGCGCCACGAAGTCTCCCCGCGGCACGGTCAGGCTGATGCCGTCGAGGACCGGCACTTCGAATGCGTCACGCTTGTAGGTCTTATGGACATCGCGAATTTCGACGAGAGAATCCATGGGGCTCGATCTCTCCTTTTCGGGACAGCACTTCTCCCAGGCCGGCTGCGACGGCAGTTCCCTCAAGGCCAATGGTTGCGGTGGCGGTTGCTACGTCGCCACCATGCGGGCTACGTCGACGGTCAGGTTCCCCTCCGATTTGACGTTGTCGTCGCGGTCAGCGTCTTCGCGGCCGGCCTGCAACTGCCGGCGCCATGGTGAATCACGCAATGCGGTGCATTCGTGATGCGCACACCGGTCGCATTCGGCTCCCAGGCCAGGTGGAAGGGGAGGAGCGCCATCGTCAGCGCGGCGCCGGCCGCCACATTCTTCTCGTGCAACGTAAAGCGCGCCTGTTGCACGGGAGAGTCCGCGATCGCCGCGGACTGCGTGAGAGCCATGCCCGTCTTGATGGCGATGGTGTGGAGCAGATCAGAAAATGAGGCATTGTTCAGATCGATGTCCACGCGTCCGTTGCAACGCTCCAGGGTCAGGACGGCGGCGGGATTGAGCGTGCCCGGAACGTCGCGTTCGACGCCGCGTGCGTCGGTGAAGGCCACGAGACAGATCGCGGCCAGTGCAGCCATCACAGGGACCGTGAGCGGCGAGCGTTTCCTGACCGTGCCGATCATCATGAGCCTCCGTTTCATTCTCTGCTTGTGATTGATGATCCCGACAACCGCCGGAACCGCGCTCGCCGATCGGAAGCGTTCGAGCAGCTTGAGAATCGTTCGGCCGTAACCGAATCGCTCCTCCTCATGGAGACTGAGAAGCGTGAGCTCGTCGCAGGCCAGTTCCCGTTCCTCCGCGATCCGCGAGACCGCGAACCAGACCAGCGGATTGAACCAGTGCAGTGCCCGAACGGCGGTCAGGAGCCAATTGACCGCGATGTCGTGGCGGCGCAGGTGCCACAGCTCATGGAGGATGACGTGACGCAGCTCGTCACGGCCGAACGCATTGGACAGACCCTCAGGCAGAAGAAGAGTGGGCTGAAACACCCCGTGCAGGGCGGGCACCTCGATGAGAGCAGACTCGACAACGCGCACCGGCCTTGCGATGCCGAGCTGGCGGCGTCCTTCCTCGACGATCTGGTGTGCCAGCGCGGGGACGGCACTCTCACGGGCCCGTTGAACGGCCCGCTGAGTCCGCATCGTGGCGATGAGAGCTCGCGCGGCGAGGATGAGCGCACCGCAGATCCAGACCGCGGCCACCCACTTCCAGGCGGCAATCCACCACGGAACGCCGATCACCGGCAGCGCTCCCGGCGAGGAGGCATGGGCGGGTGGCTCGAAGACGATCTGTCCCGGAGCTCCCCGCAACTGCCACTGAATGCCTGGGTGAGGCGGCACGAGATTGAAAATGCTCCAGGTCGATGAGGGAGCGACGGGGACGACCAGCCGCAGGACGATGACGAGCCACAGCGCATGGCGCCAGCGCGCGCGCACGCGGCGGCCGATCAACCACTGCGCCACCGCGACGAGGAGGATGGCTACCGAGCCCTTGGCGCTCGCCTGGAGGAGCCAGCCGATGAGCGTGAAGAGCGACGACGTGGCGGTCATGGGCGCTCGTCCTCCTTCTGCTTCCGGTCGATCATCGAGCGGAGCTCCTGCAGATCGTCGTCCGACAGATCCATGGTCTCGACGAAGTGCACGAGCGCCGGCGCGGCATGTCCGCCGAAGACGCGTTCGACGAACGAGCGCGACTCAGCGTCGACGAATCGCCCGCGCGGCAGGGCTGGGCTGTAGAGGTAACGGTTGCCTTCCTCGCGGTAGCGCAGCGCTCCCTTTCGTACGAGCCGGCCAAGAAGCGTCTTCACCGTCTTGGGATGCCACCTCATCCGCTGGCAGATTTCATCAGCGACCTCATTCGCCGCGCGAGGGGATGACTCCCACAGCACATTCATCACTTCCCATTCGGCTTCGGAGATGCGTGGCGGCTTCGGCATGTGGGGCTGTTCGCGATTACGACTGTAAGCAAGTTAGATTACAGATGTAGTCGTGTCAACCGCGTTGACCGATTGTTTGCAGCGCGGTGAGGAGGGGGGAGGCGCTCAAACCGTGAACCCACCCGGGGACCTGGCGTCCCGATGCTACCGGATGCTGAGGTGGGGTCCAGTCATGGACCCCACCTCACCTGCGCGATGAATCAGGACTCTTCCCGGCAGGACATTCGTGCGGCAGTGTTGGCCGAGCCTTGGGCCACCAACGCCGCCGGCCGTGCCGGTCAGTCGTTGAATTCGAGCGCGACGTCCGAATCACAGAAATCGAAAATCGCGGGCTCGGACTCTTCGCCGCCGGCATAGACGGCCTTGACGTGCTGCTTGCAGTCTTCGTTGTTGGTCGACTTGTCCCACACCAGTGTGACGGTCTGGCCGGGCTTGATCCCATTGCCGATGTCGAAGAAGCCGTACTTCGCTCCGTCTTCGGACACGAGAATCTTCTTGATGACTTCCTTTGTGTTGTTCGTGACCTTGAACTTGTACTCTTCGCCGGCGAAGGCGGAGGCGAGCGTCAGGGTCGTGAACGTCAGTGCGAACAGCAGGACTTTGGCAGACATCTTCTTCATGAATTTCAATCTCTTCTCTCTGTTGGATTTTGCCTTGCGCACCGGGACCTTCGGAACGCACGGGCGTCTGCATGGTACGTTGCTTTTCCGAGGAGCGGGAAACTTATTTGCGCAGAATGCGTCAATCCAACGTGAGTTAATCGACAATCAACGGCAGACAGGGAACATCGTTGACCTCCAGCCACCGGGAGAGCTACTGTCTCCACTCCCGCACCCTCGATCCGCACCTGGCCGCACTCATTGAGGAGACGCATCGATGTCTGATTCCTTCACGGAAACCAGCAGCACGTCGTGGGGTTCCAACCTGTTCGGCTCGATCAAGAGCGTGCTGTTTGGCATGGTCTTGTTCGTGATCTCGTTTCCGCTCCTGTTCTGGAACGAGGGACGGGCCGTCCGCACGTCGAAGGGGCTGACCGAGGGCCAGGGCGCCGTCGTATCGGTGCCCGCGGATTCCGTCGATGCCAGCAAGGAAGGGAAGCTGATTCATGTGAGCGGCGCGGTCAAAACCGATGCGCCGGTAGCGGACGACGAGCTCGCCGTGCAGGCCACGGCGGTGAAGTTGATTCGTACCGTCGAGATGTACCAGTGGAAGGAGCACGAGAAAAGCGAGTCGCGCAGCAAGGTCGGCGGCGGCACGGAGACGGTGAAGACCTGGGAGTACAAGCAGGAATGGGCCGAGGGACGGATCGACTCCTCGGGGTTCAAGCACGCCGAGGGTCATGAGAATCCGGAGGCCCCTGCGCTGGCGACCAAGACGTTCGTTGCCAATCAGGTCAACGTGGGTGCGTTCACGATGTCGCAGGCCCAGATCGGGCAACTGACCAACGCCACCAGCCTCCCGGTTGACGCCGCGGCGGCGGAAAAACTCCCCGCGGACGCGCGCGACAAATTCAAGGTCAAAGACGGCAAGTTCTATGAGGGAGACGACCCGGCCGCGCCGAAAGTCGGCGATGTGCGCATCTCCTTTCAGGTCGTGAACCCGGCCTCGGTCAGCCTGATCGGTGTTCAGACCGGCCAGACATTCGCTCCCTACTCGACCGCGACGGGGACCTCGATTCTGCTCGTTGAAGAAGGGACGCTCACCGCGCCGCAGATGTTCAAGAAAGCGCAGGATGCGAACACCTTCATGACCTGGCTCATCCGTCTGGGTGGGTTCTTCCTCATGTTCCTCGGGATCTTCATGCTCTTCCGGCCGATCGTGGTGTTCGCCGACGTGCTGCCGCTCTTCGGCACGATGCTGGGCGCCGGGATCGGCCTCTTCGCATTCCTCGGCGCGGCGATTCTGTCGTTCCTCACAATCGCGACCGCGTGGGTGTTCTATCGGCCAGTCATTGGCATCCTGATGCTCGTTCTGGCGGGAGCAGCCTTCTACTGGTTGCTGAGCGTCGGGATGAAGAAGAAGGCCGCACGTGCCGCGGCACTGGCTCCATCGACTGCCATGGCGTAGGGGGTCGGCGGTCGGGGGTCGGAGTTAGCAGATCAGATGGGGATGCGCGGCAAATCCAATGGGTTGGCAGGCAACCCTTCCCGCGCCTGATCCGTTGCCGAGGTGGCCACCGGCGCGAGGACGGCTTCGAGAAGGGGCCGCATCTGGGACAGTTGCTTGATCCGGATGACGAGGTCCCACGCCGGCTCGAACTTCTTCCACCCGGCGCTGTAGAAGAAATGCTTCAGCCGGTGCTTGAACGATCGGTGCGCCGACGCCGCCTCAACGATGGAGCCCCAGCGGTAGAACGCTTCATAGGACCAGTCATAACCGCGTTTCAGCTCTTCCGGT
>DATLWH010000292.1:0-8575 GCA_035576505.1 Thermoanaerobaculia bacterium
ACCCGAAGTTCGCCAGCCGGACGGAACGGTTGCGGACGATGTCGGAGGCCTGGTGGATATCGAAGGGCTGATTCGGCAGCGAGAAGGGACCGTCTTCGACGAATACGAGAACGATCAAGCCACCGAGGGCTGCCAGAACCGAGGCGAAGGCGACATTGACCCGCCAGCTTTGCGAGCCGACGGCGTTCACGAGATACGGCGACGCCTTGCCGAGCGTCAGCGCCCCGACGAGAACGCCGAGCGCGAGGCCGCGGCCTTCGCGGAACCATGTGGCGATGATCTTCATCCCCGGCGGATAGACGCCGGCCAGAAAAACGCCCGTGGCGAAGCGCAGGCCGATCGCGGTAGCCGCATCGTGCGCCAGCCAGGCGAAGAGCGCATTCGTGATCGCCCCGGCCAGAGCCGACGCCGCAAAGAGCCGCCGCACGCTGACGACGTCAGGCAGGTTGGCGGTCGCGCTGATGAGCGTGCCCGCGACAAACCCAAGCTGAACGGCCAGCGTGAGCCAAGACGTCGTTCCCGCGCTGAGGTGCCACTCCGAGGCGATGCGCGGCGCCACTGCCGAGGCCGTGAACCAAAGGGACATGCCGAGCAACTCGGCCAGGCCGACCAGAGCAAGGGCGCGCGTTCGCGTCATTCCGGGGAAGCTTACAGGACCGGAATCCTCACGCGGAGATGCGGACGACGCGGAGACGCAGACTACGCCGCCATTCGCAACCGCATTTTTGATTTCGCACGAATGTACATGGGGCCGATCGAGCCGAGCGGAAGGTCCAGAAGTGCGCTGACCTCATCGTACGCGTAGCCTTCGACGGCGATGAGGATACAGAGGTCTCGTGACTGCTGATCCAGGATAGCGAGCGCCTGGCCGAACGCGATCGCGGAGTGCGGCGACGGAACGCGCGTGTCGGGGAGGGCGGCCAGCACCTCGTCGCCGACCATCGTCTCCCGACGCCGTTTGGAGACACTGATCTGGCGCTTGCAGAGGTTGGCGACCGTTCCCATGAGCCATGGCCGGGCCGCTCGAATGAGGTTTCGCTTTTCGAGAAAGAGCAGCCAGGCCTCCTGCACGACCTCTTCCGCCTCATCGGCGCTCAGTCCGTACCTCTTGCGGGGAATCGAGTGCAGGAGCCTTCGCAGGCCGAGGTGCAGTTGCTCGAGATCGAGGGTTTCCTGGCAAGCGGCCAGCTTCTCCACCTCGGCTAACAGATCTGCGACAGCGGCGAGAATCTCCGCTCCCACGGCCGGTTTTCGAATCACCATCGACACACCCCGCCGGAGAACTTCCTTCTCCAGCTCGGGCGTGATGAATGCCGTGAGCATGACGACGCGCGATCGCGGACTGATCCGGCGGATTCCGTCGAGCAACTCCATCCCCTCCGCTTCCGTGTGCAGGCGGAGGTCAACCACGATCACAGAGAAAAACGTGCCCTCCATCAGGGACTCGGCCGAGAGACGATTGAACGCCCCGGCACTCTCGATGTTCTCGCTCTCGAGCAGGTACTTGAGGCCTGCCACGATTGCTTCCTCGTCGTCGACAACCAATACCCGTCCGTTCATCGCTGTTCTCCATCGGAACAGGGAGCATCGGGTGTACCCAGGCCGAAATCCGGCGTAAGACGCTCATGAAGCAGCAGGTTATGTCCTCGCCGCCCGGGTTCTCACGTGTTCGGAAAACAGACGGACGTTCCGAAAACGGCCACATCACGACTCGGCTTGTAAGAAGCAGGCCTCCACGGTGGCAAGGAGCTCGCGGTAGTCGAACGGCTTGGCGATGATCGCGAACGTACCAAAGTCCCGGTGCGATGAAAGCCGCGAATAGCCGCTGAGAAGGATGACGCGGCGCAGGATCTCCGGATTGGTCAGCTTCCAATAGTCGGTCAGGCGTTCTCCGTCGAAGATGGGCATCTTCATGTCGAGCAGAATCACCTGGTAGTCCGGTTTCAACTCGACGGCATCGATCCCATCGCGCATCGTGTCCACTTCAAACCCCATTGTCTCGAGGAGTGTCTGAAGCAGTTCACGTATGTGATCGTCGTCGTCGATGACCAGAGCCCGCTTCGTCACTGCCGTCGTACTCATGTCGTACTTTCGTTCCGGAGGTCCACCATCATCGAGAGCAGATCGGCGACTTTGAACGGTTTCTGAAGGAATCTCGTGCGTGAATCGTTGAGGTCGTCGTGGAGGACGCGCCGGTCGCCATGGCCGGTCGCGAAGATGATGGGAAGCGTGCGATCGAGCTTGCGGATGGCTGCGTAGACCTCGCTGCCGTCCATGTCCGGAAGGCCGAAGTCGAGGAGCACCACATCGGGATGAAAGCGGGCGATGACTTGCGCCGCCTCGACGCCGCTGCCGATGGCTTCGACCTCGATACCATCCTGGCCAAGGAGCGCCGCGATCCCCTCGGCAATCGCCTCTTCGTCATCGATGATCAGGAGCCTGCAACCGACCGGCGTCGGGGCGGCAACCGCTTGTCTGGCCATCTCCATCAATGGTGGCGCCGCCTTGGGCAGGAAGAGGTGGAACGTGCTGCCGCGGCCGGTCTCACTCTCGACGAGGATGTACCCTCCATGTTGCGTCAGGATCTGATGGGCAACCGCCAGCCCGAGACCTGTGCCGCCGCTCTGTTTGGTGGTGAATAGCGGCTCGAAAACGCGATCGACCACTTCGGCAGGCATTCCGATGCCTGTGTCGCGGATCGAGATCTGCACGAACCGGTCGGGATGCGGCACCACCCCGAATGAGAATCGCGCGTCCTCCTTCAGATCGCGGCCTTCGACCGTGAGCGTTCCGCCATCAGGCATGGCATCGCGCGCGTTGGCCACGAGATTCGCCAGGACTTGCGACAGCTGGCTCCGGTCGGCGAAGGCGTACAGACCACGGCTGGGAATTGTCGACACGACCGAGATCATGTTTCCAAGAACGGCCTCCGCCTCCGGGACAAAGTTCCCCCACCATTCGCCGATGTCGACGGCGGTCGTGACCGGCTCGTGAGGCTGTGTGAAGCGAAGAATCTCCAGCACGATCCGCCTGCCGCGCTGAATCGAGTTGGCGATATGCCAGGCTCCCTTGGAGATGACTTGAGGCGTTGCGTCCTCGCGTTGCATCAACTCCGCGAACGGCTGCATGCCCATGAGTACATTGTTGAACTCGTGAGCAACCGTGGCCGCCAGGCGACCCAGTCCGCTGAGACGGTTGGCTTGTACCAGTTGCGCCTCCAGGAGCTTTCGCTCCGTGATGTCACGGGCATTGATCACGACGGCCGACGTCTTGCCCTGTTTGACCAGATTCGTGGCCACGACCTCGAAGGACCGCCAAGTACCGTCCTGGTGACGGGCACGCAACTCGATGCTCAGGATCGCGGTTGGATCGGCGATCTGCCGGGCCATGAAGCCGGACGCGCGTTCCGCATCGTCGTGATGGACGAGATCGAGACCGCGCATCGCGGCGAGCACTTTCCGCGTATATCCGAGAACTCGCTCCACGGAGGGGCTGCCATAGCGGATGCGGCCGTCCAGACCGACGATGGCGATGATGTCGGATGAGTTCTCGATGATGGAGCGGAAGTGGTCCTCACTGCGGCGCACCTCATAGAATGCCTCTTCGCGCTCCGTCACATCCCGCGCCGCGCCGCGTATGACCGGAGCCGACTCCTCGACGTCCAACGTGTTGTGGTACTCCCAGATGCGCTGTCCGGCGGCGGGCGTCACCACTCTCATCAAACCGGCGGCGAACCCCTCGTGAATCAGTGTCCGCAGGTATTCGTCGAAACCGAAGGCGCCATCCGGCGGTAACAGGTCCTGGATCGCCATTCTGCAGAGCGCGTCCGCGGACAGGCCCAGCGCCTGGCACGACGAAGGACTGGCCGAAAGGATGTGCCCGGCCAGATCGTGCGTACAGATCAGATCGTAAGCCGTCGCCTCAGAAGCTGAGCGGCGCTCGATCATCGCCAGCCGATCCGGCACCGCTTCGTCAAACTGCGTCGTGGCCGGGCTCAACTCGGGTTCCACCATCGTTGCAACGGCACTTTGCACGGCGCTCTCCTTCGGTCTGATTCGCGCGGCGGGCTTCACCGGCGCTGCGTATGAGTGCTTTCGCAGGGCCGAAAAAATACCGGTGCCCGCGGGACCTGCCGAATTGCCCGCGGCTCACATTGCGCCGTTGTATTTTTCTCGGGCCATCAGCGCACCTTTGTGTGACCCCTGCCCGCGGGCGGGAGCAAACAAAGGACATGGATTTGATCGTCACTGGTGGATTCTTCACGCGGCTCACTTGCTTCATCGGCCTGTCGCTGGCGGCGATTGGTGGGACGGTTCACGCCCAGGAA
Organism: Thermoanaerobaculia bacterium; assembly: GCA_035576505.1. Lineage (GTDB taxonomy): Bacteria > Acidobacteriota > Thermoanaerobaculia > Gp7-AA8 > Gp7-AA8 > JADGNZ01. The sequence goes on from DATLWH010000292.1 coordinate 4,328, forward strand.
ACCCGCGATCTCGCCTCTTTGAGCGTCGACGATCTGATGAACGTCGAGGTCACGTCGGTCTCGCGACGAGGCGAAAAACTGTCCGACACCGCCGCGGCCGTGTTCGTGATCACCCAGGACGACATCCGGCGGTCCGGGGCTACGACCATTCCGGAGATCCTGCGCATCGTGCCGGGGCTGAACGTGGCGCGCCTCAACGGCAACTCCTGGGCCGTTTCCGCGCGCGGCTCCAACGGCCAGTTCGCCAACAAGCTTCTCGTCATGATCGACGGCCGGAGCGTCTACACACCGCTCTTCTCCGGCGTTTTCTGGGACGTTCAGGACACATTGCTCGAAGACATCGACCGCATCGAGGTCATTCGAGGACCGGGGGGAACCCTTTGGGGAGCGAACGCCGTCAACGGCATCATCAACATCATTACCAAGCACGCCATCGAGACCCAGGGAGCGCTTCTCTCCTCGGGCGGAGGAGTGGTGGAAGGACCGTCGGAGGCGGGACGCTACGGTGGATCCTTCGGCCACAACGGCTTCTACCGCGTCTTCGGCAAGGCGTTCGATCGCCCCCCCTCGGTCGGCGGCGTGCATCCGACTCCCGACGCCTGGGCAGTGGGACGTGCCGGCTTCCGAGCCGACTGGGCCTCCCGAGGAGGGGACAACTTCACGGCACAGGGCGACATCTATCGAGGAACGGTAGCCACCCAGGGCGTCCTCATCGATCCGGCCAACCCCTTCGGCAATCGTTCCTCTTCAACCCATGTCTCGGGCCAGGATCTTCAATTCCGCTGGACGGACATCCAATCCAGCCGCTCGGACACGACATTGCAGGCGTTCATCGATGACACCGAACGTTCCGACCCCGGCCTCGTGCTCGGCCGGCGCACGCTCGACATTGACTTCGAGAACCATCTGAAGCTCGGCAGCCGGAATGACGCCGTATGGGGTGCCGAATACCACCACTCCAACGACCGCGCTGCCGGCCCCGGCCTGACGCTCGTCCGCGATTCGAACGTAACGGCGATCGCCAGCGCCTTCGTGAACGATGAGATTCACGTGGCCCGGCGGTTCCATGTGACCATCGGCACGAAGCTGGAGTACGACCCCGTGTCGCATCTTCAGTTGCAGCCCACGCTGCGCCTTCTCTTCAAAGCGAGCGACCACCAGACCATCTGGGCAGCCGCCACCAGTGCGGTTCGATCACCGGCCGAGACCGAGCTTTACGGCAGGATCAACGTGGGCGCCTTCCCCGATGGCACCGGCAATACCGGGCTCATCGTCGTGTACGGCAATCCCACGCTGAAACCGGAGCGCGTCGAGTCGTACGAGGCCGGCTACCGCTGGCAGGTCTCCCCAAACGTAGGCTTCGACGCGACGGCGTTTCACAACCGGATGAAAAGACTCATGGGCGCGGAAGCGCGAGCGCCATTTGTCGATGCTCTCGGCCGGATGATCATTCCCCTCGATATCGAGAACAATCTCCACGGATACGCGCATGGAGCCGAGTTTATCCTCACGGATGCCCTCACTCCGAAATGGAACGTCGCGCTCGGTTACTCGTTTCTCCAGGTGACCACGATCGACGATGAGGGCCTGCGGTCGAGCGCGGAGATCGGGGCGATCACAAACCCCAGGCACCAACTACAACTACGTTCCTCCCTCCAGCTTCCGCGACAACTCGAGCTCGATGCGTCGGCGTATTACGTCGGCCGCATCGGCAGCGACGTCCGTGCCTTTCTCCGGCTCGACGCGCAGATCTCCTGGCATCCGGCCAAGCGTTGGGAACTGAGCCTCTCCGGCCAGAACCTCCTGCATACGCGTCACGATGAATTCTTCAACGTCAGCGGGCAGAGCGAGCTCGTGACCCCCGTCCAACGAACTGTGAACGGGAAGGTCGCATGGCGCTTTTGAGACCGAGAAGAGCCGCCCATGCTCTCGAGACCCGGGTCCTTCGATTTCCTCTCATTGTTTTCGCCGTCATCGCGGCGGCCCTGTCGGCCAGGAGCGTCCGGGCGCAGCCGGTGGCCGGCGAGTACCAGGTGAAGGCGGCCTACCTGCTCAACTTCGCCCGGTTCGTCGAATGGCCCACGGACGTCCTTTCCCCTTCGTCTCCGATCACCATCGTGATCGTCGGCGACGATTCGTTCGGCGGCGCGCTGGAGGAGGTTCTGAGGGGCAAATCAGCAAACGGCCACCCGATCCATCTCCGGCATCAGCGCTGGAATGATGTTCTGACGCACTACCAGATCGTTTTCATCAGCGCCTCGGAGGAGCCGCATCTTCCGGAGATCCTTCGAGACCTGGGACCTGCCAGCGTATTGACCGTCAGCGACATCGACCGCTTTTCTCTCCGCGGCGGCGTCATCGAGTTTCGGATGGTCGGCAACCGCGTACGGTTCGACATCAACAGAACGCCTGCCCTCGCCGCGCAGCTCACGATCAGCTCGAAGCTGCTGGGCGTGGCGCGGGCCGTCCATGAAGGGAGCGCCGCACAATGACCGCGAGACGGAAGCATTCCCTTCGCGGAAGACTGACCGGGATGATCATTCTCACCAGCACCATCGCCGTGCTGTTGACGTGCCTCGGGTTTACCGCCTCGGGCCTTCTGAACCTGCGCAAGCGTCTCGTTACAGACCTTTCGACGATTGCACAGGTCGTCGGCTCCAACAGCACCGCCGCACTCACATTCGGGGATCGTCAGGCCGCCGGCGAGGTTCTGCACGCACTGCGTGCCAAACCATCGATCATTGCCGCCGGCATTTATACGGCGCGCGGGGAGCCGTTCGCGCGGTACGAACCGAACGCGGCCATCACCATTCCCCGGATCCTGCTGGAGGATGGCTTCCACGACCGGAGCGATCGCCTCGAACTGTTTTACGCAATCCGGCTCGATCATCAGCGCGTTGGCACTCTCTACATCGCCTCCGACGCCAGCGACCGCAACGCCCGGCTCATCCAATACGGCGAGATCGCGGCAGGAATCGTTCTCTTCTCGCTGATCATCGCCTTCGTTCTCGCGGCGCGCCTGCAGGGCGCCATCTCCGGGCCAATCGCCGAGCTGGCACGTGTGGCGGCGCTCGTCTCTCACGACAGAACCTTCAGCGTGCGAGCCAGCCATGCCGCCCTGGATGACAACGATGAAATCGGCAATCTGATGACTGGTTTCAACAGCATGCTCGCCGAGCTCGAGCAGCGCGATCACAAGTTGATGCTGTATCAATCTCATCTCGAGGAGACAGTGGCCTGCCGCACCAGCGAGCTGACCATGGCAAATGAGGAGTTGCTCGCCGCAAAGAACGCCGCGGAGAAAATCGCCGAGATCAATGGCCAACTGGCGCGCGAAAGCGCTCTGATTCTGAACAGCGCCACGGACGGGATCCTCGGCGTCGGACTCGACAACCAGCCCACGTTCCTCAATCCGGCCGGTGCCCGAATCCTGGGCAGGACGCTGAACGACCTGGAGGGACGATCGATCCACAACTCGATCCATCATTCGTACCCCGACGGCACGCCATGGCCGGAGGAAGACTGCAGGAACACGCTGGCCATGCGCCGTGGCGATCCGATCGGGATGATGGACGACACCTTCTGGCGGCGTGATGGTACGAGCTTTCCGGTCGAGTACTCCTCGACACCGATGTTCAACGAAGACGGCAATCAACTCGGCGCCGTCGTGATGTTCCGCGATGTGACCGAACGAAGAGCCATCGAGCGTCTGAAAAGCGAGTTCGTATCGACGGTCAGCCACGAACTGCGTACGCCGCTGACATCGATCCGCGGCGCCCTCGGCCTCCTCAGCAGCGGATTGCTCGGTCCCGTGGCCGAGAAGGGGCAGCGCATGCTCGAGATCGCGGTCAGCAATACCGATCGTCTCGTCCGCCTGATCAACGACATCCTCGACCTGGAACGGATCGAGTCGGGAAGGGTCGAACTGACGCGCGGCGCCGTCGATGCATGCGCCGTCATGGTGCAGGCGTCGGAGGGAGTTCAATCGATGGCCGACCAGGCGGGCGTACGGCTCGTGGTCGAGCCGGTGCCTGAAGCCCTCTGGGGCGACAGCGACCGGATCATCCAGACGCTGACCAACCTGCTCGGCAACGCCATCAAGTTCTCACGTCCCGATACGACAGTGACGCTGAGCGGCACGGCGGGCGAAGCGGACTTTGTCTTCTGCATCGTCGATCAGGGACGTGGGATCCCCGAGGAAAAGCTGGAGACGATCTTCGAGCGCTTCAGCCAGGTCGACGCCTCCGA
>DATLWH010000293.1:0-4568 GCA_035576505.1 Thermoanaerobaculia bacterium
CGATTCACAAAGATCACGTACCTCGCCGAACAGCCGTTTCGTATCGTCGAGGCGGCAAAGCTCGTGGCGATGTGTCATCACGGCTGAGGAACCGGCGGCGACCCCGAACATCACGGCCTCATCGACGCTGGACCCATTCGCCAGTGCAAGCACGATCGCGGCCACCATGCTGTCACCGGCGCCGACGCGGCTTCCGATGGACACCACGGGCGCGGGGATGTGCCGCGTTCCGTTCCGGTCTGTGACGAGCGCCCCTCCGCCGCCCGCGGAAACCACCGCCACCTCGCAACGGCCCGCATCGACGAGTGCCTGCGCGGCGTGGGCGACCGCGGGATCCGAGACCGCATCGTCATTCCCCGCCATCATCAATTCAGCGACATTCAGCTTGAGAAGAAAGGTTCCCTTTCCCCCGGTATGGCGGAGTGGCTCGCCCGATGTGTCGATGATGAGGCGGAAGCCCAACTCCATCGAAAGGGCGGCCAGGCGAGCATAGAAGTCGACGGGAACGCCCGGTGGAAGGCTGCCGCTGGCGACGAGATAGGCCGGCGGGGGAGTCACCGAGCGGATCGTCCGGAGCGCCTGCTTCCATTCCTCGATGCCGAGCTGCGGACCGGGAACGATGAATCGGTACTCGAGCATGGAGTCGGTGTCGAGTACGTTCACGTCCTCGCGGGTCTCCTCGGCGATTGAGATCACGTTGGTCACGATCGACTCACGCGCCATCAGTCTGGCCACGCGACTGCCGGTCGAGCCGCCCGCGGGAAAGAGCGCGGTCGAGCTGCCGCCGAGCCGGCGGATGGCGCGGCTGACATTGATTCCTCCGCCGCCCGGAAGATAAATCGGCTTCGCGCAGCGCAGCTTTGCAATCGGTTTGACGGACGGCACCTCCAGAAACACGTCCAGTGCCGGGTTCATGGTGAGCGTCAGGATGTTGGTCATGGGTCTTCTCCGCTTGCAGTCTCGTTTCGCAGCGCCATGCCGATCAGTGACGTGTGAGCGGCCGGCGTGTGATTGCCGGCACACGGTTCAACCACAGAGGCAAAAAGGACACGGAGAGTCTCCGTGCTCTCTGTGCCTCGGTGGTCACTTCGATGGCGGACGAAGCAAGAGTCACCGACACCGGCGACACTCGTCATGTCGAAGGAGCACCCATGACGATTACCTGCTTCATCCGCTACCAGATCGATCCGTTTCAGCGGGAGAGCTTCCGCGAGTACGCCGGGAACTGGGGCCGGATCATCCCCCGATGCGGAGGCAACCTCGTCGGCTACTTCCTTCCGCACGAGGGGACGAATGACATCGCCTGGGGCCTCATCGCATTCGACAGCCTCGCCGCGTACGAGGCCTACAGGAACCGGCTGAGGTCTGATCCCGAGTCACGTGAGAACTTCGCGATGGCCCAGGCGAAGCGATTCATACTTCGCGAAGAGCGGACGTTTACGGAAGTCGTTGAGGGGACGTTCGGTGTTCCCGCTCGCGTGAGGGAGTGGGGAGTGGGTAGTGGGGGAAACGGAAACTAGAAACCAGAAACCAGAAACCAGAAGCCAGCCGCGTCACCCTTCTGGTTTCTGGTTTCTGGTTTCTGGTTTTCACCCCGGCGGACGCACCAGCTTCTCGAACAGGCTCTCGAGCGCGGCGCTCAGATCGTGGCTGATGCCTGAGTGAACCGGGGAGGTCTGGATGATCGTGCTGCGCGGGGCGACGAGCCAATGGAAGCGGGCTCGCTGCGGGAGGGCGCCGATCGACCCGGCATCGCCGCCGCCGGCGCATACTTTGGGGATGGTCTCGAGGTAGCTGTCGACGAGTGCCACGTCGATGGCTGGTGCGAGCGCCTTCAGCCGCCGGCGGTCGCATCCGACGCGGGCCTCCAGGAATGCGGCCGTCGACGAGAAGAGGATGACGCCGGCGTTGAGAAACTCGCCCCGGTCGACGCGCGGCACGATGCGCACGATGGCGTAATCAAACGGATAGCGCTTGCGCATCAGCGGCATCCTCCATCCAGTGTCGCGGCGGTTCCAAACGGCGCAACAGGTAGTCACGATACGCGGCACGGTGCTCATTCACGCCCGCGAACCGCGGTTCGTCGCCAAGCCACCCCTCGGGAATGGCGTCGACGATTCCATCGATGGCCTCGGGAGTGAGCATCGCCGCCAGGCCGGCGTCGACGTTGCGGATCTCCGAGGCCCAGCGCAGCAGGACGTGGTGCTTGATCTGCGGGAACGGCCTGCCGCTTCGGGCCAGAACGTCATCGCTCCAGTTGTGGTGAAAGATCAGCGTGGCGCCGTGATCGATCATCCAGAGATTGCGGTGCCACAAGAGCAGGTTCGTGTTCTTCGGCGTACGGTCGACGTTCGTCACCAGCGCATCGAACCAGACGATCGATGATGCCAGACGCGCCTTGCCCTGCATGGGCCGATCGATGAGCGGGTCAAACGTAATCGAGCCGGGGAGGTAGTCGAGGCCGATGTTCAGCCCTTCGCTCTTCCCTAACAGCTCCTGGATCTCGGCATCAGGCTCCGTCTTGGCGATACGTCCGTCGAGCTGCACGAAAACGATCTCAGGCACCGGCAGACCGAGCGCGCGGCCGATCTCGCCCGAGACGAGCTCCGCCACGAGCGCGCGCACGCCCTGTCCCGCTCCCCGGAACTTGACGACGTAGGTGCCATCGTCATCGCCGTCGACGATCGCGGGAAGCGAGCCCCCTTCACGCAGCGGAGTCACGTATTCGGTGGCGGTGACGGTTCGGATCATCGGCGCAAATCATGCACTATCCAGACAACTTGATCCCAGGAGCAGAAGAGCGGGACCGTGGAGCCTGATGATGGCGGGCGAGCTGGAGCGGAGAAAACTGAACGGATGACACCACCGCGCCTAGGCAAGAAGCCGTCTGAACCGCGTCCTGAAAACGCCCGGCGTGCGGCGGAAGAGCAGCTGCGCCAGAACGCGGAGATCTTTCAACTGCTGGTCTCCGCCGTCCGCGACTACGCGATTTTCATGCTCGATGTGGATGGAAACATCGCTACGTGGAACATCGGTGCCCAGCGGATCAAACAGTACACGTCGGCGGAGATCATCGGCCGCCACTTCTCGACGTTCTACAGCGAGGAAGACAAGCGGAACGGGAAACCGGAGCGCGAACTGGCCATCGCCCGCGCGGAGGGCAGTGTGGAAGACGAAGGGTGGCGCATCCGCAAGGACGGCAGCAGATTCTGGGCAAACGTCGTAATCACCGCCGTCCACGACGCGCAAGGGACTCTGCGTGGCTTTGCGAAAGTAACGCGCGACATCACCGATCGGAAGAACGCCGAGGAAATGCAGCGCTCGCTCGTCGAACAGCGCGAGGCGCGTTTGCGGGCGGAAGAGGAGCAGCGGCTTGCCGAGGCTTCGTACCGAATCGCGCAGGAGGCGAATCGCGCCAAGGACGAGTTCCTGATGACGCTCTCGCACGAGCTGCGCACGCCGATGACCGCCATTCTCGGCTGGTCCCGGATGTTACCGGCCATGGCCACGGACACTGCGCTCTTTCACGAGGCCATCGATTCCATTGCCACGGCTGCACAACTCCAGGCCCGTCTCATCGACGACATACTCGACGTCTCGCGAATCGTCTCGGGCAAGCTGCGTCTCCTGCCCGAGACCGTCGATGTGGGACGTTCGGTCAAGGAGGCCGTGGACGCCGTGAGTCCGACGGCGGAGGCGAAGCAGATCACCATGATCACGACGCTCGCGCCGGACCTCGGCCTGATGGTCGCCGATGCCACGCGGATTCAACAGGTGATCTGGAATCTGCTCTCGAACGCTGTGAAGTTCACGCCGCGCCAGGGCACCGTTCGGGTGTCGGCGCGGCGCACGGCATCCCACGTACAAATCGTCGTCCGCGATACCGGCGAGGGGATTGACGCGCAGTTTCTGCCCCACATTTTCGAGCCGTTCCGGCAAGCCGAGTCTCCGCGGACGCGGGTTCACGGTGGCCTTGGCCTCGGTCTCTCGATCGTCCGCTACATCACCGAGGCGCATGGAGGAACGGTGGCCGCGGAAAGCGAAGGCCGCGGTAAGGGAACGACCTTCACCGTAACACTGCCGGTGCGCGCCGTGGGCGAGAACGCGGGCGCGGTGAGGAGCGCGTTTGGCGATACCTTCCTGCATCGCGACCGTCTGCGCGGAATCAGGATCGTTCTCGTCGACGACGAGCTGGAGTCGCGGAAGATGATTGCCACCGTGCTCCGCGCGGCCGGAGCGAGCGTCCTCGCCTTCGATTCGGCGGCCGCGGCGCTCGAGGCGATCGACGAGAGCAGACCCGATCTGGTGATCACCGACATTGCCATGCCCGGAACGGACGGCTACGCCTTCACCCGGACGTTACGGGAACGTCCCTACGGGAAAGAGCTCAGGATCGTCGCGCTATCGGCGTTCACGGCAGCCTCCAAAGATCGGGGCAAGTTCGAGGCCTACCTCTCGAAACCGATCGACCCGTTCCAGCTCGTCGATGAGATCGCGCGGATCACCCCGCCGGCGACCACGTGAGCACACAATCACGTAAGCCGAAGTGTCTCGAACGTAGCCCGAGC
>DATLWH010000294.1:0-3908 GCA_035576505.1 Thermoanaerobaculia bacterium
TCCGAAGAACGCTCGGGGTGTTCCGAAGAACGCTCGGGGTGTTCCGAAGAACGCTCGGAGTGTTCCGAAGACGCTCGGTGTGATCCGAAGAACACTCGATGTGATCCGAAGAACACGCCGAGTGATCCGAAAAACGCTGGCGAGTGATGGAGAACCGCTCGCGACTTTCGAATCAATGGATCAGTGTGTTCCGAAGAATGCTCCGTCGTTTCCGACCGGCACTCCATCGAATACGAACGGCTGGCTCGCTGATGCTCGATCGAGGAGCGCCTGCCATTCGCAAGCCTCGCGGCGCAGTGTCTGAATCTCTTTCTCAGCTGCAACTCATGTCCTGCTCCTTAGAACAGGCGGAGCATCGCAAAACCCGCACCGAAGCACGCGAAAAAACGCAACGGCATGCCGGGCGCTATCGGGGCGTGACGAGCGCCTGCGCCTCGTTAACGGCGTCCTGCAACGAACCACCAGTCTTGATGTCGAGCATCTTCACGATGTCGGCAAGGTCTGCGTATTGGATGAAGGTTGCGGAGTTCTTGTTGCTTGTCACCATCCGAGGCGTGCTGTGATACGCGACTCCCCATTTCTCGCTTAGACCACCGCTGCTGGAGTTCGCCGCCCGCGAGATCGGCACGATGCGCAGATACCGGAACCCCTTGAGGCGCGCGACACGGCGATTCATGACGTGGTCGAGCACCAAATCGGTGAGATCTTGCTCGGGAAAGGCGGCGGCATATGCTCTTCGGTACGCGCGATGGTCGACGTCGACCCATACTTGTCGCTTCGCACGCAAGATGCCCGCTCCTGGCTTCTCCCAAATCGGAAGACGATCGTCTTTTTCCGAAAGATCGTAGCCGAGAACGAGCAACGCTTTGTCCTGCCCGCCGCTGGCCAACACAGACTCGATGTGCCCCACAAATCGCTCCAGCGCGTCTTGATCACGCGCGGCGATCGCAACATGCAGACACGGCGGCAGCGCGTAGCGGGTGAGCGCCACGTCTCGCGCCAGCTCGTCAACGTGCGGTGCGTTCATTTGCCGAAGCAGTTCATCAGGTTGCGCCAAGTGTACGTTCATGCGCAGCCGCCCCGCGGCGATTCAGGCCGGCACGACCGTCAGCGTTGGTTGCCCGAGGCTCGGCCAAACAATTGGCGCACCGAACGTTCGGCCGCGCAGGCTCCTAGCCGAAGCTGCGTGTGAGGTCCTCGCTTGCCTCGCTTTTCTGGCCTGATGAAACGGCAGTACCATTTCCGTCACTATCTCGGCACGGAGTTCGGTTGTTCTGGATGCGAGCCATCATTTACTTCCCTTCGGGGCAGGTGGTGCTCCATTCCGTCCGGGAGGCGTTGCACGGGCGCCGGTGTGAGGTGGTGGAAGCGGCGGAAGGGGCTAATGTGCCGGAGCTGGCACGGCGGGTTGCTCCCGACGTGCTGATTCTGCAAGCGACGCCGCGCGTGGCGGCGGTGCTGGCGGTGGCGCAGGAAGTCCGTGCCGCGTCGGCTGACCGTCCCGTGCCGATGCTCCTCATCGCGCCTGACTGCCGCGCCGAGGTCACTCTCCTGGCGATGCGCGCCGGCGTCAACGACGTGCTCGGAGTGACCTGCAGCGAGGCGGACGTGACCGAGTCGGTGGCTCGCCTGATGAAGGAAGGGCCGCCCCGGGGCCGCACGCCCGGAGCACCGGCGTCGTCCGATCAGCGGCTGGTCGGCGGCAGTGCGCTGCTGCGCCAGATCCGCGAGGATATCCGCCGCGTGGCGGCCACCGACACGACGGTGCTCATCACGGGAGAAACGGGAACGGGGAAGGAGCTGGCAGCGGAGCTGATCCACCAGCAGAGCCGCCGGCGCGAAAAGCCGTTCGCCTCGATCAATTGCGCCGCCATCCCCGAGGGATTGTTCGAGAGCGAGCTCTTTGGCTACGAGCGCGGCGCGTTCACAGGTGCGCAGGCGGCGCGCGAGGGGAAGCTGCAGTATGCCGAGGGAGGAACGCTGTTCCTCGACGAGATCGGAGACATGAACCTCTACGGCCAGGCCAAGATCCTGCGCGCGATCGAGACGCGCAACGTGCAGCGGCTGGGCGGCACGCGCGACATCCGCGTCAACGTTCGCGTGATCGCCGCTACGAACCAGAACCTCGAGCAGCTCACTTCCCAGAACCGCTTCCGGCAGGACCTCTACTTCCGGCTCAACGTCGCCCGCATTCATCTTCCGCCGCTGCGGGAGAGGGTGGAGGACATTCCGGAGCTGATTCGTCATTCAGTGGCCGAGCTGAGCATGCGCCTCGGGCGCTCCGCTCCGATGGTGACGGACGGTGTTCTCGCGCAACTGGAGGGTTATGACTGGCCGGGCAACGTGCGCGAGCTGCGCAACGTCCTCGAATCCGCGCTCGTCTTCTCCCCTTCCCGCTGCATCACCGACCACGACCTGCCACCCTACGTGCGCGCGCTCTTCAGCAGTTCGGAACGGCGGCGGCAGACCGAGCGCGAGCGCATCGTGGCCGCGCTGCACACGAGCCGAGGCAACCGAAACGAGACCGCGCGCATCCTGGGCTGCTCGCGGATGACGCTCTACCGCAAGATGATCAAATACGGCCTCGACGGCGGCGAGGTCGAGGAAGAGCGTAACGCGCTGGCCAACGCGTAACAGCAGCTGTTACGTGAGGCGCTCCCTGGCCACGTAACAGCCGGCGTAACGCGGGCCAGCATTGCCGAGCACGCCATCAGCTCAACTCATTGAAAACACAGCATCGCCACCGGCATCGCATCGTGGCAGCCGGGTTGAAGAAGAGCCGGCGATCATGGCAGGCGCGTACGCGGTCGCGGCGGTCGGCAAGGCGATTCTCTCGCTCCTGGCGAGCGCCCGTCCCCAACCCGAATTCGCCTCCGCCGAGTTCGAGCTGTATCAGGCGAAGAACTTCCAGCAACCGATGGAAGAGGGCATCGCGCTCTATCTGCATCGGATCACCCCGGCGAACAACGTCCGCAACCTGCCGCCGCGCGTAGCGCCCGACGGACGGAGGTTCAAGCCGTCGCTCCCGATCGACCTCCACTACCTGCTCATCCCCTACGCGCGCGACGCCTTCAAGCAGCAACGGCTTCTGGGGTGGGCCATGCGCACGCTGGAAGACCTCACCATCCTCAACTCCGGTCTGCTCAACCAGCCCGGTCCCGAGACCGACCTCTTCTTCGACAACGAAGGGGTCGACGTCATCATGGAGACCTTCGTCGTCCAGGACATCGGCTCGATCTGGGAAGTGGCGAAACCAGCCATCCAGCCGGCCGTCCCCTACGTCGTCCGGATGCTGATGCTCGACTCCCCGCTGGAGATGGCCGAGGCCGATCTGGTGCAGACGAGAGTCTTCGGCATGGGAGAGGTGGCCCAGCCATGAGCGCGGTCATGAACATGACGCCGCTCCCGGTCATCGACGTTCAGGAAACGCTGACCTTGGTCACGCCGCTGGGCGTCCGGTTCCGCGATGAGGCGACCACGACGGTCATCGACGACGACCTCGTGGTCTCTGTCTATCCGGATGGGATCTCCGAGCTGAAGACATACGGCGTCGTCAATCGCGCCGGTGTGTTCGTCTTCCGCGGGCTGCAGGGAATGCGCGAGGTCGAGAACGGCGCCGGCGACGACGCATTCTGGGCGGCGCATCCGCCAACGTTCGGCTTCGTGCTCGAGGTCAGCGACCGGGCCGGGCGATTCCTTCCGTACGCTTATTCGCTGAAGCTGCCCGTGCGCCGGCTGCTCACGCTGCCGGTACCCTCTCCGCTCACGCAGAGCGACGCCATGCCTCTCTTCTCCGCGCCGTCGCGGCAGACGCCGGAAGTCTACGGCGTCATCCGCGCGGAGATTCGAGACCAGGTCCATGACGAGCCGGCGGCGTGGGCGTTGGTCGAGGCATTAACCGAGCAGCG
>DATLWH010000295.1:0-3711 GCA_035576505.1 Thermoanaerobaculia bacterium
CCGAGGCGACGCCTACCGGAAGCTCTCCGCGTACCTCAAAGCGGAAAACGGCTGACCAGCGCTCCGGACGCAGTGAGATCCAACGAGGACAGCCCGCCTAAACCCTCCGCCGGGGCCATCCGTAGAAGCTATTGAAATCAGGCGTTTTGCCACCTCAGCGCGTTGGCAGGCCAATTGAAGTACCAGTAGCAACCTCGGAGATGCCGAGGGAGACGTGGAAAGGACGACCCAATGTGGACTTACGACGGTGACCAATGGATCGAGGAAGGCGTGACTGAAACGGACAAAACCGACAGACAACGTCCGGAGTCGATCATGCCGCGACATGGCGAGGAGATGTATCCCGAACTGCAAGTCGTCGAAATCCAGATCGTGCCGCTTCCGCAGACGAACTACGTCCCCCGCTATCCGCATCCGTAACGAAGCTTCTGCTCGCTTGGACAACCAGCCGCGCCTCAGGGCGCGGCTTTTGTTTTCAGGTCGACAGCCAGGCCTCGATCACCGCGATGGCGCGATCATTCCGGAAGTTGTACCAGGCGCGTTCGATGGCACGGTCGGAGGCGAGTGCCCGGCGGAACGCGGCAGCGTCCGCGCAGCGGGTGAGCGCATCGCGCGCCGGAGAAGGGTCGAGTGAGGCGATGAACGCGCGCCGGTCCTCGGCTTCCGACTTTTCGCCGCGGGCCGGCACACGCCGGTAGCGTGGCTCGCAAAGCTCCGGATGGTTGCCGATCTCCGCGACACGCAGATCGACGATTTCGCCATCCTCGGTGTCGAGAAAGTGTGCGAGCTGGCCCGAGTCGTCGAGATACGCAACCGTCAGCCCCTCGATATCGATCGCGAACGCGTACGCTTTCGCAGGCGCGGCCTTCGTAACGCTGGGGGCCACCGCTCCCCAGGCCGCATTGCGCGTGAGGAATTCCTTCTCGCGCTCCTGGCGCCGCCGCTGCCAGCCGCGGAAGACGAGACGGATCTTCTGGATGAGGGTGGGCATTCTTCTCCGGAACAGGATGATATCTTCCAACGCCATGAGCCAGGAGCGGCTCGAAGCGAGTCTCGACATCGACAGGCGATCGGCGCGCGAGATCGTGCGGATCATTCAGGAGCAGGACGTACTCGTCGCGGAGGCCGTAGCCGCGGAGGCGGACCGCATCGCCCACGCCATCGATCAGATCACCGATCGTCTCTCGCATGGCGGACGGCTCTTCTACGCCGGCGCCGGTACGAGCGGCCGCATTGCCATGCTCGACGCCTCGGAACTGCCGCCGACTTACGGAATCGATCCGTCGCTCGTGCGCGTGCTCATGGCCGGCGGCGACCGCGCCTTCTTACTCGCGGTCGAAGGAGCCGAGGATGATGAAGACGCCGCCATCGAAGCCGTCAACGCCGAGGTGAAGGCCGAAGACGCCGTCGTCGGCATTGCCGCATCCGGGACGACGCCTTACACCGTTGCCGCAATCCGCCGCGCCAACATGCTCGGCGCGCTCACAGTCGCCGTGACGTCGAATCCAAATTCGCCGCTGGCCAGCGAGGCGGACATCGTCATCGCACCGCAAACGGGACCCGAGGTCATCATGGGCTCGTCGCGGATGAAGAGCGGCACCGCCCAGAAACTGGTCCTCAACGCGCTTTCCACGGGCGTGATGATTCTTCTTGGGCATGTCTACTCGAACCTGATGATCGACATGCCGGCCACGAATGAAAAGCTGCGCAGCCGGGCCGTGCGCATGGTCGAGCTCGCGGCAGGCGTGGCCCGCCCGGTGGCCTTGCAGGCCATCCAGGCTGCCGGCGGCAACGTGAAGCTCGCCACCGTCATGGCCAAGAAGAAGCTGACGCTCGACGATGCGGTCGTTTTGCTCGGCGCGCACCACGGCAGCCTGCGCGAGGTGCTCGAAACGTGAATCGCGTCGAGCGTCTCATCGAGATCGCGCGGAAGAAGAAACGCGTCGTCATCGGTCTCATGTCCGGCACCTCCGTCGATGCCATCGACGCCGTGCTCGTGCGCATCGAAGGAAACGCCCGCGACGGCGCCTGCATCGAGAGGCTCCGCTTTGCCAGCTTCGGTTTCCCGCGGGAGATTCAGACTCGAATCAAGCTGCTGTTCGAGCGGGAGCGCGATCGCAAACTGACCGATCCGGAGACGGGCCAGCACCCCGCACCGTGGACGATCGAAGAGATCTGCCACCTCGACTTCGTGCTCGGCGAGCTGTTTGCGCAGGCCGCCAACCGTCTGATCGCCGATGCCGGCATGAAGAACGACGACGTCGACCTCGTCGCCGCCGCCGGACAGACGATCTGGCATCGCCCCCGTCCGACCGCCGAGCCCTCCACGGCATCGCTGCCCTGGCTCGACGAGCCGATCACGACCCGTTCCACCCTTGCCATCGGCCAGGCCGCCGTCATCGCCGAACGCACCGGCATCATCACGATGGGCGATCTCCGAGTGCGCGACGTCGCCGCCGGCGGTCACGGAGCGCCCCTGGTCGCTTACTTCGACTGGGGCCAGCTCCGGCATCCCACCCTGGCACGAGCGGCTCAGAACATCGGCGGTATCGCCAACATCACTTACCTCCCGCCGAACGCCACGCTCGACGAGGTGATCGCCTTCGACACCGGGCCTGGCAACATGGTCATCGATTCGCTGATGTATCTCGTCTCGAACGGCATGGAGACCTACGACCGTGACGGCGAGCGCGCCGCGCGCGGCCGTGTCCGAGCGGACGTGCTGGCGTGGTGCATGTCCGATCCCTACTTCCAGCTCAAGCCGCCGAAGACGACGGGACGTGAACGATTCGGACGGCAGTACGCGGCGCGCATGGCCGAGCGTTTTGCCGGCGTCGAGCCGGATGATTTGATCGCCACGGCAACGGCCTTCACCGCCGAGAGCATCGCCCACGCCTGTCGCGAATTCATCGGGCGCCACGTAGATGACATGATCGTCGCCGGCGGCGGCGCGAAGAATCCCACGCTGCTTCAGATGCTTCGGGAGCGGCTGCCCGAGACCGCCGTCAAGGTCTACGAGTTCCTGCAGGAGAAAGAAGCGATGGCCATGGCGTTGATCGCCAGCGACTCGATCTCAGGCCTCGACACAAACGTCGCCTCCCTGACCGGCGGACGCGCCACGATCCTCGGCAAGATCTGCTTATGACGGACCGGAAGATTTTCGGCCGGGCCTTCATCGGCGGCGAGCTGCGCGAGGGGATGCTCCTCACG
Source organism: Thermoanaerobaculia bacterium (assembly GCA_035576505.1). Classification (GTDB taxonomy): domain Bacteria; phylum Acidobacteriota; class Thermoanaerobaculia; order Gp7-AA8; family Gp7-AA8; genus JADGNZ01. The sequence goes on from DATLWH010000295.1 coordinate 3,211, forward strand.
ATCGACGACGGGCGAATCACCGATATTCGCGATGCCGGCCATCCCCCGGCCGGTAGCGACGTCGCCGAGGGAGTCATCGTTCCTGGATTCATCGATGTCCACGTCCATGGGGGGGATGGCGCGGACTTCATGGATGCGACGGACGACGCGGTGTCGCGGGTGAGGCGCTTTCACGCCACCGAGGGGACGACCGCTCTGGCAGCGACGACGCTCTCCGCCTCGCGCCAGCATCTGCACGAGGCCGTGATCACGCTCGCGCGCGCGTCACGCCGCGGCGGGGCGGCAATCTGTGGCATTCATCTCGAAGGGCCGTATATCAGCGTCTCACGAGCCGGGGCGCAGGACGTCGGTTCGATCCGGCCGGCCGAGATCCACGAGTTGGCGGTTCTCCTTGCCGAGGCGCCCCATCTGCGTTGGATGATGACAGTGGCGCCGGAGATCGAAGGGGTGCGCTCTCTCATCGAGCACTTCCGCGACCGGATCCTCTTTTCGATCGGCCAC
>DATLWH010000296.1:0-3466 GCA_035576505.1 Thermoanaerobaculia bacterium
GAACTCTCCGCGGCCGACCGACTCGTAGCTGCGCACGCCGTAGGTGGCCTCGATCTGCGTGCCGATGTAGCCGTTCAGCATCGTCATGATGATGCCGGCCATGGCCAGCGGCTCGCGCACGCCGTTGCTCACCAGCCAGCAGGCCGCCAGCAGCGTATCGCCGGCGCGGTCGGCGCAGTGGTCGAAAAAGTCGCCGAAGCGCGAGGTTTTTTCCTGGACGCGCGCCACGATGCCGTCGAGCGCATCGGCCAATCCGCTGATGGCGATGATGACGATGGCCACGAGGAAGAGCCCCGGCCGCCGCGCGCCATAGGCGAGACAAGCCGCGGCGATGATGTTCAGCGCCAGGGCGATGGACGTGATCGTGTTGGGCGAGAACGGGATCCGCCGCGCCAGCGGTGTGAACCAGCGAGCGAGCCGCTCGCGCCAGGGATGCATGGCTCAATTATGCGCTGCGCGCGTTGTCGCGCCAGAGCCAGCCGCCGAGGCGGCAGCGCTCCGGCGTCAGTAGATGATCACCGTGTCGCCTACGTTGGCGATCTGATAGAGCTTCTCGATGTCGGCGTCGCCGAGGCGCACGCAGCCGTGCGAGACGGATTGGCCCAGCTTGTCGGGTTCATCGGTGCCGTGAATGCCGTAACCGTTTCCCATCTCCAGGCGGAACTTGCCGAGGACCTTGTCGTAGTGACGCTGTTTGGTGTTGACCGGCGGAACGATGATGGCGTCGCCGGCGACGATGGTCTTCCCAGGGTCGAGCTCGCGCTCCACACCGTTGTTGACTTCGACGACGGTATCGCCGCGCACCTTCAGCACCGGATTGTTGTTGGTGTTGCTGTTGCCGCTCAGCCATGACCATACCCCTTCGCTGGGTTGGCTCGACGCGGGCTGGCCGGTGCGCGAATCGATGGACTGGCCGGGATTGAGGCGGACGACGCGCATGCCGTTCTTGCGGGCTTCCTCGACATAGTGCCAGTCGGGGGGGACCCACTGGGGGTTCTCGTCCTTGGAAATGACGTGGAGCTTGCCGATCGGTGTATCGAAGATGATGGTCTGACCGTCGACGGCCAGCGTTGTTCCCTTGCCGGTCGAACAGACCGCTTCGAAGACCGTCTGGCCGTTCCGGCGGACATAGAGTCTGTTCTCCGCGGTCGAAACGAGAATGGTCTGACCGGTGTCGGGGACGTCATCGGTCTGTTTGGACACATCCTGCAGCTTGGTCTGCAAGGCATTCACGCGGGCGGTCTTCACCGTCGCCGTGTCGCGCAGCACGGCTGCTTTGCTGCCGGCGCGTTCGCTGAGCATCTTGTCGATGATGGCGACGCGATCGAGCCGCCGTTCGTCGCGGATGTTGATCGTTTCGCCGGCGATGGCGAATGCGGCCAGCCCGAACGCGAGCACGAGTAAAGCCCAGGAGCCTAGGAATCCGATCCAGCGTTTCATTAGAAGATGTAGACCCTCGTCTGATTCGTGATCCGTGGCCAGATCGCCGCCATGTCGCCCTCGGAGATCATGAACGATCCCGGTTTCGGCCCCTGCAGCGGGCTCTCGGGCGGTGGCGGCGAGTGAATGATGTAGCTGTTGGGCAGGAAGATTACGTAGCGTCCCAGGCCGTTCGGTACGACGGCCGGGGCGGCCGGCTCATGTTCGCCGCGGATGGCGTAGACCCATTCGGGGACACTCCAGGCGTACCCCTCTTCCTTGCCGGTCACGCTGAACCCGCCCTTGAGCGGCAGGAAGGTCCAGATCTTGCCGGTCGGAGACTTGATCGTTCGCGCCTCGCCGATCTGCACATCGGCCTCGCGCACGACGTTCGGGCCGAGGCGGAACTGCAGCTTCTTTCGCTGCGTATCGATCGAGATGTAAAACTCCGCGCTCTGAAGGCTTTGCAGATATTGCATCCGCCCGTCGATCTCACTGGCGACCTGGGCCTCCGTCAGATCCATCTGCGAGAGCTCGTCGCGCATCCGGTTCAACTCGGCGGGGGAGTTGGCGTTGGGCCGGAAGAGAATCGACGTTTTGCCCTCGATGACGTCGCGCTGGTGTTTGGCGTACGCAAACGTGGCCGCGGCGATGACGAGCAGCAGGAGATTCAACCAGAGCGGTGGCCGAGGAAACGACCGTCGTTCCCGGCCGTAGGGACGTGCATCGGACATTGAGGGGTAGAAGAGCGAGCGGCGTGCCAAATGCGTCGCTGGGTTGCTATGTTGCTTGGTTGCAGGGTTGTTTCGTTGCTCTCAGCCAGATTGCCGTCCACCTAGCAACCTGGCAACCAAGCAACGCAGCAACCCACGGAATAAGGCGCGAAACTGAGTGCTTTCACCTTCCGTTTAGGAGATCGTGGAAATGACAACGTCACAGGCAGTACGAGAGATTACGGATCAGGACTTTCAGGAGCTGGTCAACGGCGACCAGCCGGTATTCATCGACTTCTGGGCGCCGTGGTGCGGACCCTGCCGCATCATCGGACCGATCGTGGAAGAGCTTGCGCCGTCCTACGAGGGGAAGGTCGTCATCACGAAGATGAATGTCGATGAGAATCAGACCGTTCCGCAGACGTTCGGCGTGACGTCGATTCCGACCCTGATGATTTTCAAGAACGGCAAGCTGGTTGACCGCGCCGTCGGCGTCATGCCCAAGCCGATGCTGCAGAAGTTCATCGACAAAAATATCTGATCGCTTGCGCCGAGCGCTGCAAAGAAAACGGCCGGCTCGACGCCGGCCGTTTTCGTGCGCTGCCGGTTGTCGGTTGATTGCGCTGCGCGTTGCCCCAATCCGTTGACGCATGGCGGCGCCTCGTTGCCGTTACCATTACCGATAACGCGCGCAGCGAGAGATAGCCGGCAACGCGCGAAGCGCAATTCACCATGCTCTCCGATCTCGATGGCCTCATGCAGGCGCGCGACCTCGACGCGCTTCTCGTGCCGATGCACGAGGCGTTGCACCCTTCCTTTCGCTGGATCACGCGCGGCGCGAAAGTCACCCGCGGCTATGCCGTGAAACGGGCCGGCCGCGATCCGCTCCTCGTCTCCTACCCCATGGAACGCGACGAGGCCGCAGCGACCGGCCTGGCCACCCGGCTCATTCACGAGTTCGGCTACGACGGCATCTTCAAGTCGGCGCCGAATGCGGTTGCCGCCTACGCCGAGTTTTTCGATGTCGTGCTGCGCGAGCTCGGCGCGTCGTCATCCGTGGCCATCGTCGGCAACCTTCCATTCCCCCTCTACCTCGGAATCGCCGAGGGGCTGGAAACGCGCGGGTGGCGTGTCTGGAGGGGGGGAGACGATCTCGTGCAGCTCGCGCGCAAACGGAAGGAGCCGTGGGAGATCGCGGCCATCCGCTCGGTCGGCGAGCGGACGGAGCAGGTCGTCGACCGCGTTCGCGAGGTGCTTCGCGGAGCGGTCATCGCCGGCGATCATCTCGTGGTCGACGGCCGTCCGCTGATGCTCGGCGATCTGAAGCGGCTCGT
>DATLWH010000297.1:0-4530 GCA_035576505.1 Thermoanaerobaculia bacterium
GAACATCGCCTGGAGGATCTTCTTGCGCACCTCGACCGACGGTTCCGCGTTATACAGCTCGGTCAGCTCGTTGCGCGCGCCGATCACGCCGAGTTGCAGCACCGCGTCGGCGCGCAGCTCGGGATTGGACTCCCCCTTTGCCAGGGCCAGAAGACGGGTGCGGTCGCCGGCGATCATGTACGACCGCAGCACCGACTTCTTCACGGAGATGTCGTTCGTCGAGCTGTAGATGTCGGTCAGGACGGCGCGGTTGCGATCGCCGCCCATGATGCCGAGGTAGCGGACAGCGCGGTCGCGGAGATCGGGCGGACCGCTCTTGGCCGTGCGGACGACGATGTCGAAGGCGCGCGGCGATGACGACTGGCTGAGAACGAAGAGGGCGCGCTCCTTCAGCTTCACCGGCTGATGGCCGGAGAGGATGCCCTCGAGGATTGGGACAGCGCGTTCCGGGTCGCTGGTCATCAGGCCGTTGATGGCCATCAGCTTCACGTCTTCATCGTCGACGTGCTCCGGCGGGATCTGTTGCCCGGCCGACTGGCGAATCTCAACCTCCAGCGTCCTGCCATCTTCGACCCACTTCGATTTCGGATACGACTTCTGGAGTGCCAGCAGGGTGGTGAGTGCCTCCGAGCGCGCGCCCATCTTCCCTTCCGCGTACGCCTGCCAGTAGAGCGCGGCGTCGGCGTGAGCCATCTTCATCTCCGCCACTTTGCGGAAGAGCGATACCGCGCGGCGCCAGTCGTGGTCGTCAAGCGATTCGGTCGCCGCGTCGTAGATCTCTTCTTCCTTATCGGCTTTTTCGGAAGCGCGCTCACGTTCACGCTGGCGGCGGTCGTCGTCCGATTGATCAACGATGACTACAGTTGCATCGGGCTTCCAGTTGGCGCGCACGGCCGGCGCAAGGGCGGCCAGCGCGGCGGCGAGCGTGACGATCAGTTTCGATTTCATAGTGAGTCCATTCCTTTCTGCGGGGCTTTGGCGGGGGCTTCCTGGCCACCCACCTGTGCGCTGACGACGCGCACCTTGAAGAGGAGTCCCTTCGAGTCGATGCGCTTTTGCAGCGCGGTGATCTCGTCGGGTGAGAGAGTCGAGCCTGCGTGCGACAGCTCGACCAGAACCGGCTCGAGATCCGAGAGCAGGGAAGCGATACGCGTCTCGCCCCTCCGCGTGGCCGTTTGCCGGTAGATGCGATTCGAAGCCACGAGCTCCCCGGCGCGTTTGCTCTCCGAGGAGACATCGAGGGGTTGCTTCGGGTCGGCTTTGGTGAGCTCGAGCAGCATCCGTTCGGAGTTGTCGAGGTGATCACCGACCACGATGAGGAGGAGCCGGTCTCGTGATGCCGACTCGGCGGCCGCGGTGCGAACGGGGCCCGGTTGGGTTGCCTGGGCCACCACGGTCTGCGGATGCTGGGTCTGCTGCGTGCGTGCGTGCCACAACACGCCGCCGATGAACGCCACCGCCAATGCCGCCGCGATCGCGGCGATCGTGCCCCACACGCGCGAGCGCCGCCGTTCGCTGCCCATCTTCCAGCGCAGCCGTGTCCATACTTCCTCGCCGTACGCGTCGCCCCGCTCTGGGATCGGGAGCTGATCGATCAGGGCGAGCACGCTGCGTAGCGTCTCGAGCTGCGCGCGGCATTCGTCGCACGAGGCCAGGTGCTCCTCGGCGAAGGCGGCGTCGCCTTCGTGGTAGTAGTGGGCGATCAATTGTTCTTCTGTCAGGTGTTGCATGGTGTCGACCTCACGAACGGCTCCAACGATTCGCGCAGCTTGCGCACGGCGCGGAAGATCGTGTGTTTAGCGGCGTTGACTTGAATGCCGAGTGCCTTGCCGATCTCTTCGACCGGCATTCCCTCGAAGTGGCGCAGAACAAAGGCGGTGCGTTCGTTGCTGCTGAGACGCTCCATTGCGGCGGCGACATGCTTCTGCAGATCGGCGGACATCAGGAGGCGATCCTGCTGCGCTTCGCTTCTGGCCGTGCCCGCCAGCTCCGCCGACTCCAGATCGCCGCCGTAGGTCCGGTCGACGCGGCTGCGGGCGCGCAACAGGTCGAGCGAGCAGTTGACGGCGATGCGGTGCAGCCACGTCCCGAAGTTTGCCCGTTCCTCGAAGTGCCGCAATTGGCGGTACGCGCGAAGGAACGTCTCCTGCACCACGTCGTCGGCATCATGTTCATTTCCGGTCATGCGATAGGCCACTCGAAATGTCGTTTTGGAGTGACGCTCGACCAGTTGCCGGAACGCGTCGGCGTCACCGGATCGGGCCCGGCTTACCACTGCGAGGTCGGTCGTCATCTCCATCCGGAACGATTAGACTCGAAGTGGGGCATTTGGTTAGGTTGCGGGGTGTCGGGTGTCGGGAGTCGGGGGTCGTAGGGAGTGCGAAGGTTGCTGAGTTCCAGGGTTCCATCGGTGCGGTTGCCGCGTTGCCAGAAAGGGAGTCGGGAGTCGGGGGTCGGGGGTCGTAGGGAGTACGAAGGTTGCTGGGTTGCTGGGTTGCTGAGTTGCAGGGTTCCATCGGTGCGGTTGCCGTGTTGCCAGAAATGAAGCAACCTTGCAAACGCAGCAACCGAGCAACCCAGTAACCCAGCAAACCGCATACTCTCTCCGACTCCCGACCCCCGACTCCCGACCCCCGCGACCAATGACCTCACTCGTCCACTACGTCCTCCTCTACGGCATCTCGTTGATCTTCATCAACGTGCTGCTCGAGCAACTTGGGGTGCCGGTGCCCGCGGTGCCGGCGCTGATCGTGGCCGGTGCGTTGTCGCGCGACGGGAAGATGTCGTCGACGCATGTGCTGCTGGCGGCGCTGCTGGCCTCTCTCATCGCCGACTACGTCTGGTTTCTCCTGGGCCGGAGCTACGGGTACCGCATCCTGCGCATCCTCTGCCGCATCTCCCTCTCGCCTGACTCCTGCGTGCGGGAGACCGAGGCGCGGTTCGAGCGTTGGGGACTCAAGTCGCTCCTCATCGCCAAATTCATCCCGGGATTCTCCACCGTGGCCCCTCCGCTGGCCGGCGCGGCAGGACGCAGCACGCTTGCGTTCGTCGTGTACGACGGCGTCGGCGCGCTGCTCTGGGCGGGGAGCGCGGTCACAGCCGGGCGCACCTTTCACCGCGCCATCGATCGCCTGCTGGCCATGCTCGAGAACCTCGGTGGGTGGGCGCTCGTCGTCGTGGCCTGCCTGCTGTCGCTCGTCATCGCGGTCAAGTGGGCGCAGCGGATCCGCTTCATCAAGAAACTGCGCCTGGCCCGCATCCAGCCGCAGGAACTGAAGGAGATGCTCGACCGTGGTGAGCTGACGGTCGTGCTCGACGTCCGTTCCGCCGGCGCCCGGAAACACGACCCACGGGCCATCCCCACGGCCATCCTGGCGCAGATGGACGAGATCGACGCACAGCTCGGCGATCTGACGTTCGATCAGCAACTGGTGCTGTACTGCACGTGACCCAACGAGGCCTCAGCCGCCCGTGTGGCGCGCATGCTCATCGAAAAGGGATACACCAACGTCCGGCCGCTCGCCGGTGGTCTCGACGGCTGGATCGATGCGGGCTTTCCAGCTGTGTTCATCGGCGCCTGACGGCGCGTTTCTTGGCGAAACTCCTCGCTGCAAGGGTCAACGACTCGGCGTCGATCTCTGCCGCGAGGCGTTCCGCGCTCGCCTCGTCGAAGCCGCACTCCCGCGCCACCGCCGCCGGTTGCGCGAGGAAGCGCGCCCGCAGCGCGTCATCCGTGTAGAGTCGCGCCAGAAACTGTTGCAGATCGGCGTGCATGCTCCACTTCCGCGAGTAATTCGGCGAACGGCGGATAGTTGCCGTCGCGTTCGATGATGATCGTAGCGTTTCTGGTTTCGACCATAGCCAGCAGATCGAACACTTCTGTCGGAACGGAGTGCAGATGATCGTCGAGGATGCGGTTTCCTTCGATGGGATGCCCGCCGGCGAGATGAAAGCCTCCGACGCGATCGTGGTCAATCGAAGCGATGATGGCAGCCGCATCGAAACCGAAGTTCGTGGCGTTCGCGTGCAGGTTGTGGAGATCGAGCAGCAGGCCGGTGCCGGTAGCGCGAAGAACGAGATCGAGCCATTGCCCTTCGGCGTAGTCGGAGAACGGCGGATCGATCAGCGATGCGACGTTCTCGAGCAGGGGAGGCCAGCCGACCACCCGCCGCGCGGCGTCGACATTGCGCATCAACCCGTCGAGTGTGGCGTCATTGCGGGGTGGCGCCGCGAGATGCCCGATCTCGATTCCGCCGGCGCGCACGAAAGCGAGATGTTCCGACCACGACTCCGGCTCCAGCCAGCCGATCACGCGAGCGACGGAATCGAGCCGCTTGCCGTCGACCGGCTCCGTCGAAGCCAGCCCGAGGCTCGTGCCGTGAACGATGACAGGCACGCACGACGCGAGCATGCGCAGCGCGCGCCGCTCCGGCGCGGTCGCCTCAACGAATTCCTCCGCCAGCACCTCCACCACATCGATGCGATCGAGGTGGCCGAGGATTGCCGCGCCGAGCTCCGGCCGCCATCCCA